>JAFEEH010000194.1 GCA_018241185.1 Pseudomonadota bacterium
CCCGGTCCAGGCCGGTGGTGCCGGTGTGCGGGCGCAGGCGCCATTCGCGGCGCCGTGCAGTGCCGAAAGCACGTCGATTCCAGGCGAGCACATCCGTCGCACCGCACGACAGTCAGCGCGAGCCTGAGCCGGAGAACGCACACCGGCGCCGCCGGCCGGGTTCAGACCCACAGCGCTCGTACCGACCGGCCGACCCACCGACCCACCGACCAGCCGAAGAGCCGAAGAGCCGAAGAAGCCCGGACGATCCGACAGCCCAAAAATCCCAAAGTGCAATCACCCGCCAGCGCAAGCCAGCTGGGCGCTGCAGCCGAATTCGTCACGTTTGTTACGATCGACCCGGCTGGCTGCAGTGAACGCAGGCCAAGCTCAGGGCACCCGCGGAACTGGCTCTGCCAGGCCGCTGGGTGCGCCCCCTTCCCGCGTGCGGGATAAGGGGGAGCGGCGAAGCCGCCTGGGGATGCTTACTGGATCCCGCACCCCGCCAGCACGAACGCGATCAGCTCCCGTGCCACCGGCTCGCGGTCCACGTGCGCGTCCTCGGGCAGGCCGCCCATCGCGCGCACCTGCAGCGCGTAGTCGGCGTGGTACTGGGTCATGGCCCAGATGTGCTGCAGCAGCAGGCGCGCGTCGAGCGGGCGCACCAGGCCGCGCGCGATCCAGCCGTTGATGATGTCGATCTTCTTCTGCGTCCACAGCCGCGAATTGGGCCAGTAGCGCTCCAGGTTGCGCCCGCCGTCGAGCACCTCGCGCGTGAAGATGCGCGACATCTCCGGCTTGTCGAAGGCATGGTCCAGCTTCTGGCGGATGTAGGCGGCCAGCACGCTGCCGGGATCATTGGCGTTCTCGTCGAATGAGAACACCACCTTCCAGTCGTGCAGCACCTGCATCAGCAACTCGGCGTAGAGCTCTTCCTTGCCGGTGATGTAGTAGTGCAGCTGCGGCTTGGTCAGCCCGGCCCGGTCGGCGATCGCCTGGGTCGATGTCCCTTTCAGGCCATGCAGGCTGAACTCGGTGATCGCCGCGGCGCGGATGGCCGCCAGGATGCGCTCGCGCCCCGGACGCGCCCGCGACAGCGGCCCCTCGGGCGCCGGCATCTCGGGCGCGACGGCAGGAACGGCGAGGGGCAGGGCGGCTTCGGCAGGCATGGGCGATCGGCGTGGCAGGCGGTCGATGGTACTGCGCAGGCCCCACGTCGTCCGCCTGGGCGGCGGCTGCGCTGCGCGCGCCCGGCATCGCCGCATGCGGACACGGCATCGCGCGGGCGTGCAGGGCGGCACGCTTCCTGTATCTTTCCGCGCGGCTGCCGGGACCGCGCCACGCGGTGCACCGCGATGAAGCATGCACTCGCATCGTGCGGCTGGTAGCCGCCAGAAGATCAACACCTCTCAGGAGCTTCCATGTACCTTTCTCCCCGCTTCCGCGCACTCGCGGCCGGCGCAGCGCTGCTGGCCGCCAGCGTCGTCGCGCACGCCCAGCAGGCGCTGCCCAACGTCGTCATCCTCGCCACCGGCGGCACCATCGCCGGCGCTGGCGCCTCGGCCGTCAACAGCGCCACCTACGCGGCCGCCAAGGTCGGCGTCGAGAAGCTCATCGCCGGCCTGCCCGAACTGTCGAAGGTCGCCAACGTGCGTGGCGAACAGGTCTTCCAGGTCGCATCGGAAAGCCTCACCAACGACAACCTCATGACCCTGGCCAAGCGCGTCTCGGCGCTGTCCAAGCAGAGCGACGTCGACGGCATCGTCATCACGCACGGCACCGACACGCTCGAAGAGACGGCCTACTTCCTCACCCTGACCGTGCACACGAACAAGCCCATCGTGGTGGTCGGTTCCATGCGCCCGGGCACGGCGCTGTCGGCCGACGGCGCGCTGAACCTGTACGACGCCGTGAGCGTGGCCGGAAGCAAGGACGCCATGGGCAAGGGCGTGCTGGTGACGATGAACGACAACATCGACAGCGGCCGCGACGTGAGCAAGAACGTCAACATCAAGACCAGCGCCTTCTCCAGCCAGTGGGGCCCGCTGGGCATGGTCGTCGAAGGCAAGAACTACTGGTTCCGCGCGCCCGTGAAGCGCCACACCATGAATTCGGAGTTCGACATCGACACCATCACCGCGCTGCCCAACGTCGGCATCGCCATGGGGTATGAAGGCGTCGAGCCCACCGCCATCGAGGCACTGGGCAAGAGCGGCGTGAAGGCGCTGGTGCACGCCGGCACGGGCAACGGCTCGGTGGCCAACCGCATCGTGCCCTACCTGCAGAAGGTACGCGAAGGCGGCGCCATCGTCATCCGATCGGCCCGCGTGCCCGACGGCTTCGTGATCCGCAACGCCGAGCAGCCCGACGACAAGTACGACTGGGTGGTGGCGCACGACCTGCGCCCGCAGAAGGCCCGCATCCTCGCCATGGTGGCGCTGACCAAGACCAGCGACACCAAGGAGCTGCAACGGATTTTCTGGGAGTACTAGCCCACCCCCGTTTGGCCGGCCTCACTTCGTGTGGCCGGCCGATACCCCCTCTAGGGGGCAACCCCGACGGCCCGGCAAAGCCGGTTCCGTGGGTTTCCCCTGAACGAACAGCCCTCACCTCAAGCGCTGGTGGCCTGCGACGCCCTGTGCGCCCTCATCCGCCTGCGGTGCCGCGCGGCTTCGAGGCTGGCGATGCACACGGCGAGCCAGGCGGTGCCGGAGCACAGGCCGGCGAGGATGTCGGTGAGGTAGTGCACCTGCAGGAAGACGCGGCTGGCGGCGATGGACAGGGCCATGGCCACGGCGAGCACCAGCACCGGGACCTGCCAGCGCGCAGGCGCCAGGCGCAGCGCCAAGTAGGCCAGCATGCCCCACATCACCACCGCGCTGGAGGTGTGGCCGCTCGGAAAGCTGAAGCCTGGGGCCTGTGCCAGTGCGGTGTCGTGCACCGGCCGCACGCGCTCGAACACGTTCTTGAGCGACAGGTTCAGCGCCGCATTGCCGCCGTTGGCCAGCACCCAGCCCACGGCAAAGCTGCGGTGCCCGTGGCGCCACAGCAGCAAGGCCGCGGCGGTGCAGTAGACGACCATCGGCCACGGGTCGCCCAGGTGGGTGAACCACGCGAAGCCCTGGCGCACGGCCATCGGCGTGTGCAAGCCGATGGCGCGGCTCAGCGCATCATCCATCTCGCCCATGGGCCGGCCATCGCCCAGGCCGGCGGCCAACCGTGCGAACAGCATCGACAGCACGACGATGGCGCCGAAGCCCAGCACCAGGCCGATGACGAGGTCGCGCGGCCGGGGCTCGGCGCGCCCTGCACGCTCGCGCAGCGGCCCTTCGAGGCGGCGGCCGGTGAGCGCGAGCACCGCGACGAGCACGGCCAGTGCGATCGGAAAGCCCGGCCAGGCCAGGGTGCCGATGCGTTCGCCCAGCGCCGCCCAGTCGGCGTGCTCAGGCGGCATGATGCGATGGGGCGGCGGACACGGCGGATGGCATGGGCGACAACTCCAGGGTGCGGACCTGCGCCGGCTCGAAGCGGCCCGTGTGCGCATCGTGGTCCCAGCGCTCCAGCGTACAGGAGCGTGCGCCGCCGGCGCCGAAGACCGGCCCCCGGATGAGGTTGACCGAGTTGGGCGCGCCGGCGCGCACGCGCGACGACACGGCGGTGCCGGCCTGCACGGCCCAGGCTGGGCGCGCCATCCCCAATCGCAGTGCGTAGGGCAGGTGGATGTGGCCGCCGAGGATCAGGTCAGCGCCGGCCTCGGACGCCTGCCGCGCGAACGCCGCGTGGCCGCGCAGCAGGTTCTTCTCGTCCTCGCGGCGCGTCACGGCCACCGGCTGGTGCACGGCCACGATGCGCAGTTGCGCGGGCGAGGCCCGGGCCAGGCGCCGCGTGAGGTCGGCGATCTGCCGCTGCGAGACCTCGCCGTTCTCATGTCGCCACCAACGCGTGGTGTTCAGTCCCAGCACCAAGCAGTCGGGCCGCTCGATGACTGGCGCCAGATCGGCGTCGAAGGCCGTGGCATAACGGCCGTAGGGTGAGAAGAGCCGCGCCCACAGCGCGAAGAGCGGGATGTCGTGGTTGCCGGGGATCGTGAGGCACTGCGGCACGCCCAGCCCGTCGACGAAGGCGCGTGCGGCCGCGAACTGCGCCGCCGTCGCGCGCTGCGTGATGTCGCCGGTCAGCAGCAGCAGGTCGGGCGCCTGGGCGCGCACCCAGTCCGCGAGCGCACGCACGACGGGGGGCTGCTCGGTGCCGAAATGCGGGTCGGAGATCTGCACCAGCACCGTCATGCGGCGCGCTCCCGCTGCACGGTGTCGGGCTTGACCAGCCACAGCGGCCGTGGCGACACCTCGAAGCGCAGCGGCATCTGCATCCACTGCACCTCGCCGTCGGTGGCCACGCGCACGCGGCGCCGCGCCGGGCCACGGGCCGGGGCGACCTCGAGCCGGCGGAAGGAGAAGCTGTCGACCTCTTCGGCCTCGCCCAGGCGGCCCATCGCGGCCTGTGCCAGCAGGCCCAGCATCGCGAGCCGACCCAGCGGCCGCAATGCGATCGCGCCCAGCTCGCCGCCTTCCACCGACTCGGCTTCGGGCACACCCACCTGCTCGAATTGCAGCGGGTTGTTGCCGACGAAGAGGGTGGGCGTACGCAGGCGCCTGGGCTGGCCGTCGTCGACGACCTGCAGGTCCCACAGCCGGAAGCCTTTGAGCATCGTGAGCAGCGCCGCCCCCATGGCCACGCTGCGGCTGCGGCCGTAGCGGGCCTTGAAGGTCTCGCGCTCCTCCAGCAGGCGCGCATACAGGCCCAGGCTGGCATTGACCAGGAAGATGCGGCCGTTGACCTGCCCCACCTGCACCGCGCGCGGCTGGCCGGACAGCAGCAGGGCCAGCGCTTCGTCCACCGGCGCCGGCAAACCGTGGGCGCGGCTGAAATAGTTGAAGGTGCCTTGCGGCAGCACGCCGAAGGCGCAGCCGCGCGCCACGGCCTGCTGGGCCACGGCATTGATGGTGCCGTCGCCGCCCGCCGCCACCGCGACGCCGCCGGCCTCCAGTGCGCCCTGCACCGCGCGCTCGACGGTGGCGGGCAGCGGATGCGCGCCGTCCAGCGTCAGCAGAGTCAGGGCCCGTCCGGCGTCGTGGCAGCCGGCCTCGATCGCGGCGCGCGTGCGCTGGGCATCGCCGCGACCGGAGCCCGGGTTGAAGACGACGAAGAGCGGCGCGTCGGGCGCCAGGCGAGGAGGGGTCATGGGCAAGCGAAGGGGCGGCGTCGCCGCGACGCGCCATTGTGGGCAGCACGTCGCGCGCTGCGGCTGGGACAACGGCGACTGCCTCTGTCGGCGCGCGGCGCCCCGTCGGCCGGCCGGGCGCGAGGCCTGCGCCCGGGCCGCGCTCCTAAAATGACCGGTTCGCCGCTTTCCCACCCGTTCGCACCGCCCGCGCGGCGGGTGCCCGATGCGCGGCCCCGATCCGGCCCATCCATGCTGACCTTCCAACAGATCATCCTCACCTTGCAGTCGTACTGGGACGCCCAGGGCTGCGCGCTGCTGCAGCCCTACGACATGGAGGTCGGTGCAGGCACCTCGCACACCGCCACCTTCCTGCGCGCCATCGGCCCCGAGCCGTGGAAGGCCGCCTACGTGCAGCCCAGCCGCCGCCCCAAGGACGGCCGCTACGGCGAGAACCCCAACCGCCTGCAGCACTACTACCAGTACCAGGTGGTGCTCAAGCCGGCGCCAGCCAACATCCTCGAGCTCTACCTCGGCAGCCTGGAGGCGCTGGGCTTCGACCTCAAGAAGAACGACATCCGCTTCGTCGAGGACGACTGGGAGAACCCCACGCTCGGCGCCTGGGGCCTGGGCTGGGAGGTCTGGCTCAACGGCATGGAGGTGACGCAGTTCACCTACTTCCAGCAGGTGGGCGGCATCGACTGCAAGCCGGCCACGGGCGAGATCACCTACGGCCTGGAGCGTCTGGCCATGTACCTGCAGGGCAAGGAGAGCATCTATGACCTGCAGTGGGCGCCCGGCGTGACTTACGGCGACGTGTACCACCAGAACGAGGTCGAACAGTCCACCTACAACTTCGAGCATTCGGATGCGGACTTCCTGTTCACGGCGTTCGCAGCCCACGAAAAGCAGGCCAAGCATCTGATGGATGTGCAGCTGGCCCTGCCGGCCTACGAGCAGGTGCTCAAGGCCGCGCACACCTTCAACCTGCTCGATGCGCGCGGCGCCATCAGCGTGACGGAGCGCGCCGCCTACATCGGTCGCATCCGCAACCTCGCGCGCGCCGTCGCGCAGAGTTACTACGACAGCCGTGAACGCCTGGGCTTCCCCATGGCGCCGCGCGAGTGGGTCGCGCAGATCCCGAAGAAAGAGAAAGCGGCGGCCTGAGCGATGACCATGGATTCCAAGAACCTTCTCGTCGAACTCTTCGTCGAAGAGCTCCCGCCCAAGGCGCTGAAGAAGCTCGGCCAGGCCTTCGGCGACGTGCTGCTGGCGCAGTTGCGCGCGCAGGGGCTGGCCGATGCCGGCTCGCTGCTCACGCCGTACGCCTCGCCGCGCCGGCTGGCCGCGCACGTCACGCAGGTGGCGGCGCGCGCGGCCGACAAGGCCGTGTCGCAGAAGCTCATGCCGGTGTCGGTGGGGCTCGACGCCGCGGGCAACGCCACACCGGCGCTGCTCAAGAAGCTGGCCGCGCTGGGCGCCGATGCGTCGGTCGTGGCGTCGCTCAAGCGCACCATGGACGGCAAGGCGGAGGCGCTCTTCTACGAAAGCGTGGCGCCCGGCGCGACGCTCGCCGAAGGGCTGCAGAAGGCGCTGGCCGAAGCCATCGCAAAGTTGCCGATCCCCAAGGTGATGAGCTACCAGCTCGAAACGAACTGCGAGCTGCCGGGCTGGACCAGCGTGAGCTTCGTGCGCCCGGCGCACGGCCTGGTCGCGCTGCATGGCGACGCCGTCGTGTCCGTCACCGCGCTGGGCCTTTCGGCCGGCCGCGAGACGCACGGCCACCGCTTCGAGGCGGCGGTCGACCCGGTGGTGCTGCGCAATGCCGACAGCTATGCGCTGCAGCTGCAGGACGAGGGCGCCGTCATCGCCGGCTTCGAGGCGCGCCGTGCCGAGATCGCGCGCCAGCTGGCCGAGGCGGCTGTGGCGGTGGGCGGCGGTGCCGAGCCGATCCAGGACGAGGCGCTGCTCGACGAAGTCACGGCGCTGGTCGAGCGTCCCAACGTGCTGGTGTGCCAGTTCGAGCCCGAGTTCCTCGAGGTGCCGCAGGAATGCCTCATTCTCACGATGAAGGCCAACCAGAAGTACTTCCCGCTGCTCGACGCCAAGGGCCGGCTCACCCACCGTTTCCTGGTGGTGAGCAACATCCGGCCCGACGACGCCAGCGCCGTCATCGGCGGCAACGAGCGCGTGGTGCGTCCGCGCCTGGCGGATGCCAAGTTCTTCTTCGACCAGGACCGCAAGAAGACGCTGGCCTCGCGCGTCGAAGCACTGGGCAAGGTCGTCTACCACAACAAGCTGGGCACGCAGGGCGAGCGCGTCGAGCGCGTGCGAGCCATCGCCAAGGCCATTGCGGCCGAACTCGGTGACGCCACCTTGGTCACGCAGGCCGACCAGGCCGCGCAACTGGCCAAGACCGACCTCGTGACCGACATGGTGGGCGAGTTCCCTGAGCTGCAGGGCACCATGGGCCGCTACTACGCGCTCAACGATGGCCTGCCCGCCGCGGTGGCCGATGCCATCGAGGACCACTACAAGCCCCGCTTCGCCGGCGACGAACTGCCTCGCGGCCACGTCGGCCTGGCCGTCGCGCTGGCCGACAAACTCGAGACGCTGGTCGGCATGTTCGGCATCGGCAACCTGCCCACCGGCGACCGCGACCCCTTCGCGCTGCGGCGCCATGCGCTGGGTGTGGTGCGCATGCTGATCGAGCGCGACCTGCCGCTGGCGCTGTCACGGCTCGTCGGCATCGCCGCTGATGCGATGGGGCCGCTGCTGACCCAGGCCGACGCGCAGGTTCAATTGCTGGACTTCATCTACGACCGCCTCGCCGGCAGCCTGCGCGAGCAGGGCGCCAGCGCACAGGAAGTGGACGCCGTGCTGGGCAACCGTCCCGAGCGCCTGGCCGAGGTGCCGAAGCGCCTCGCGGCCGTGCGCGCCTTCGCGCAGCTGCCCGAGGCGCCCGCGCTGGCCGCGGCCAACAAGCGCATCGGCAACATCCTGAAGAAATCGCCTGAAGCGCATGCGCACGTCAATCCGGCGCTATTGCCGGAGCCCGCGGAGAAAGGGCTCTATCAGGTTATGCAGCATTTGCTGCCTATCGCAGATGGTCAGTTCGATCAGGGCAACTACACGGGTTCATTGCAGACGTTGGCGCAACTGCGTATTCCTGTCGACGCCTTCTTCGACGGCGTGATGGTCAACGCCGAAGAGGCCGACCTGCGCCTGAACCGCCTGGGCCTGCTCGCGTCGCTGCACCGCGCGATGAACCGCGTGGCACTGCTGGAGCGGCTGGCGGCTTGAGGGCGGCGCGTCCATACTCGCCGTGATGCGCAGCAGCCCGGGCCCGGCCATGAAACTCGTCATCCTCGACCGCAACGGCAGCATCAACGTGCACCGCGAGGACTTCGTCAAGAGCGAGACGGAGTGGACGCCGCTGCCCGGCGCGCTGGAGGCGATCGCGCGGCTCAACCAGGCGGGCTGGCATGTGGTGATCGCGTCGAACCAGTCCGGGCTGGGCCGCGGACTGTTCGATGTCGCCTCGCTCAACGCCATGCACGCCAAGATGCACAAGATGCTGGCCGCCGTGGGCGGGCGCATCGATGCGATCTTCTACTGCCCGCACAGCCCCGACGAGGACTGCGACTGCCGCAAACCCAAGCCGGGGCTGTTCCACCAGATCGGCGAACGCTACGGCATCGACCTGGCCGGCGTGCCGACGGCCGGCGATTCGCTGCGCGACCTGGTGGCCGGCGCGGCCGCGGGCTGCGAGCCGCACCTGCTGCTTACCGGCATGGGCGAAGCCTGCCGCGGCGTGCACCCGCTGCCGCCCGAATACCCGGCGGGCACCGTCGTCCACGAGGACCTCGCCGCCTTCGTGAAGCACCTGCTTGCGCGCGAGGCGCGCGAGTCCCTCGAGATCTCCGTCTGATGGCCTTCCTGCGCTCCGTTCTGCATCTGCTGTGGATGCTGGTCACCGTCGTGCCCTGGGCGATCGTGCTGCTGCTGGCGTCTGTCTTCACCCGCGGCGAGCCGCTGTACTGGTTCGCGGCCGGCTG
Organism: Pseudomonadota bacterium; assembly: GCA_018241185.1. Classification (GTDB taxonomy): domain Bacteria; phylum Pseudomonadota; class Gammaproteobacteria; order Burkholderiales; family Burkholderiaceae_C; genus Xenophilus. Next base: position 9,259 of record JAFEEH010000194.1, read on the forward strand.
GCTGCGCGTGGCGATGTGGGGCGCGCGCTGGATCCTCGGCATCCGCCACCGCGTGCGGGGCATGGAGCACCTGCCGCAGGACAAGCGTGCGGGTGCGGTGCTGCTGGCCAAGCACCAGTCCACCTACGAGACCTTCCTCATGCCCACGTTGATGCCGCACCCGCTGGCCTACGTGTTCAAGAAGGAGCTGCTGCACGTGCCCTTCTTCGGCTGGGCGATGGGTCGGCTGGACATGATCCACATCGACCGTGCCCAGCGCGCGCAGGCCTTCAACAAGGTGGTGCAGCAGGGCAAGCGCCTGCTCGAGCAGGGCGTGTGGATCATCATGTTCCCCGAGGGCACGCGCATCCCGCGCGGGCAGCAGGGCCAGTACAAGACCGGCGGCTCGCGCCTGGCCATCGACACCGGCGCGCCGGTGATCCCGATCGCCGTCACCTCGGCCAAGTGCTGGCCGCGCAAGGCCTTCGTGAAGTACCCGGGCGTGGTGGACGTGTCCATCGGCCCCGCCATCCCGAGCGCGGGCCGCAAGGCCGACGAGCTGATGGTCGAGGTCGAGGCGTGGATCGAGGCCGAGATGCGGCGCCTCGACCCCGAGGCCTACCGTTGAGCCGGGAGTTCGCGTGCGCACGCTGGTTCAATTGACGCTCGACCTTTTCGACGGCCTGCGCGAAACCGCGCCGTCGGCACCGCCGCCGCCCAAGCGTTCAAAGAAAAAGAAGGCCGTAGCGCCCGTCCCGCCTGCGCAGAGCGCTCCTGAAAAGATAGCAAACGACCTGCCGCCACTGCTGCCTGCGACCCCTGCGCTGCCGCCGATGGCGCTGCCCGACGCGTTGACGCCGGCGCACTTCGCGCACCCGCGCGCCAACCGCGAAGTGCGCCTGGGCCACGCGCAGGTGGCCTACGAATTCGCGCGCGGCCAGCGCCGCACCATCGGCTTCCTGGTCGGTGTCGACGGCCTCACGGTGCGCGCCCCGCGCTGGGTGGCGCTGCGCGACGTCGACGCGGCGCTGCAGGAGAAGTCGGCCTGGATCCTGCGCAAGCTGGTCGAGGTGCAGCAGCGCGACGCGCAGCAGCAGGCGGGCCGCATCGAGTGGCGCGACGGTGCGATGCTGCCCTTCCTGGGCCAGCCGGTCCAGTTGCGCATCGACCCGGGCCACCGCTTCGAGGGCGTGGGCGCGGTGCTCGACGCCGCCGAGGACGACGGCCCGGGAGTGCTGCGCCTGGCGCTGGCGCACAACGCCGATGCCTCGCAGGTGCGCGACGCGGCCCAGGCGTGGCTCATGCGCCAGGCGCGGCGCATCTTCATCGAGCGGCTCGAACATTTCGCACCGCAGGTGGGCGTGCGCTGGACCAAGCTGTCGCTGTCCAACGCCGCCACGCGGTGGGGCAGCGCCAGCGCCGACGGCTCCATTCGCCTCAATTGGCGGCTGGTGCACTTCCGGCTCGACATCATCGACTACGTGGTGGTGCACGAACTGGCCCACCTGCGCGTGATGGACCACAGCCCGCGCTTCTGGGACCAGGTCGAGCGCGTGCTGCCCGACTACGCCCAGCGCCGCAAGGTGCTCAAGGACGAGCCCGCGCCGCGCTGGAGCTGAAGCGGCCGCCCGCGTTCAAGCGGTCGGGTAGGTTCCCGGCAGCAGGATGCTGCGGTCGACGTTCCGGATGTTGGTGTGGCCGCAGAAGGCCATGGTCACGTCCAGTTCCTTGTGGATGATCTGCAGCGCCTTCGTCACGCCCGCCTCGCCCATCGCACCCAGGCCGTAGGCCATGGCGCGGCCGATCAGGGTGCCGCGCGCGCCCAGGGCCCAGGCCTTGAGCACGTCCTGCCCGCTGCGGATGCCGCCGTCCATCCACACCTCCAGCCGGTGGCCCACCGCGTCGACGATGGCCGGCAGCGCCGAGATGCTCGAGGGCGCGCCGTCGAGCTGACGGCCGCCGTGGTTGCTCACCACGATCGCATCGGCGCCGACGTCGGCCGCCAGGCGCGCGTCCTCCTCGACCATGATGCCCTTGAGGATGAGCTTGCCGCCCCACTGCTGCTTGACCCATTCGATGTCGGCCCACGACAGGCGCGGATCGAACTGCTCGTTGGTCCATGCGGCCAGCGAGCTCATGTCGCTCACGCCCTTCACATGCCCCACCAGGTTGCGGAAGGTGCGGCGTTTGGTCTGTGCCATGCCCAGGCACCAGGCCGGCTTGGTCATCAGGTTGAGGATGTTCTTCAGCGTCGGCCGCGGCGGTGCGGTGAGGCCGTTCTTCAGGTCCTTGTGGCGCTGGCCGATCACCTGCAGGTCGAGCGTGAGCACCAGCGCGCTGCACTTCGCCACCTTGCAGCGATCGATCATGCGGGCCATGGCGTCGCGGTCGCGCATCATGTACAGCTGGAACCAGAAGGGCGCGGTGGTGTTCTGCGCGATGTCCTCGATCGAGCAGATGCTCATCGTCGACAAGGTGAACGGGATGCCGAACTTCTCGGCCGCGCGCGCCGCGTGGATCTCGCCGTCGGCGTGCTGCATGCCCGTGAGGCCCACCGGCGCGATCGCCACCGGCATCGTCGCCGCCTGACCGACCATCGTGGTGGCCGTCGTGCGGTTCTCCATGTTCACGGCCACGCGCTGGCGCAGCTTGATCTTGTGGAAGTCGGCCTCGTTGGCGCGGTAGGTGCCTTCGGTCCACGAGCCGGAATCGGCGTAGTCGTAGAACATGCGCGGCACGCGCTTTTCGGCCTGCACGCGCAGGTCCTCGATGGTGGTGATCACGGTCATGGGCGGGATTGTCTCCGTTGCTTGTCGAGCGTACGACGCACAGGGTGGGGCGGCATGCTGCCGCGCACTCGACGCCTGCCGCGTCCGGGGGGACTGTAGGGCCGGCGTGGGTGCGCGTGGATGAAACCCGGCGGCCCGGCGCGTGAAAGTTTTTCAGGCGGGGCGCGCCCGCCCCCCTGCCGCTCAGCGCAGCGCCTGCCGGAGCCAGTCGACGAAGGCCGCGCACTCCCAGCGTTCCAGCGTGCCCGGCTTCCAGCACAGGAAGTAGTCGTGCGGCGAACGCACGCTGCGCCGGGAAAGCCGCACCAGCCGGCCGCTGTCGAGCCAGCCCTGGCCGAGCTTGAGGCGCATCAGCGCGACGCCGAAGCCGGCGACCGCGGCGTCGAGCACCAGGCCCAGGTCGTTGAACTGGTTGCCCGAGGCGGGCTCGGGCAGGCCGATGCCACAGGCACGGAACCAGGTGCGCCAGGGCTCCAGCGGCGAACGGATGAGATGGGCGCGTGCCACCGACTCGGCGCTCTCGAAGCCGTCGTCGAAGGGGCCGGCCTCGCGCAGGTACTCGGGGCTGCACACGGGGCACACCTCGTCCGACAGCAGGTGCATCGACTCGCGGTCGGGGAAGGGGCCGGTGCCGAAGCGCAGCTCGATGTCGGCCTCCTCGGCCGTCACGTGGTGGATCGGGATGGCCACCTGCAGCATCAGCTCGATGTCGGGGTAGGCGTGGCGGAACAGCGCCAGTCGTGGCAGCAGCAGCTGGCGCGAGAAGGTGGGCGTGACGGCCACCCGCACGCGCACTGGGGCAGGGCCGTTGCCCGGGGCGGCGGAAGGATGGTCCTGAAGCGCCGCCAGCGCCTCGCGCACGCGCGCCAGGTAGGCCGCGCCCTCGGGGGAGGGGACCCAATCGCCGCGGCCGGAGAAGAGCTTGAGCCCGAGCTGCGCCTCGAGCTGGCGGATGCGGTGGCTCACCGCGCTGGGCGTCACGTTCAGCGCGTCGGCGGCCTGCGTCATGCTGCGCAGCCGCGCCACGGCCTCGAAGGCCAGCAGGGCCTGGATCGGCGGGATGCGGGGGGGCGGCGCGTTCATGGGCCGCATTGTGGCGGCCCTCTGGGGGCCCGCGACGCGAAAGTGCAATCGGCCTGCAGCGCCCGTCAGGCGGGCGCTGCAGCCGAATTCGTCACGATCGTTACGATCTGCCCGAGGTCGACGACGACGACGCTCAGCGCCCCCAGGCGCAGCCGCCGTCGACCACCAGCGTCGAGCCCACCACGTAGTCGCCCGCGCGCGAGGCCAGGTAGACGGCGGCGCCCGCCATGTCCTCGGTGCTGCCGATGCGGCCCAGCGGCACGCGCTCGGCGACCTCGTCGCCGTGGTCGCGTGCGTCCTTGTTCATGTCCGACGCGAAGGGGCCGGGGGCGATCGCGCTCACCACGATGCGCTCGGGCGCCAGGCGCAGCGCCATGCGCTTGGTCAGGTGGATCAGGCCGGCCTTGCTGGCAGCGTAGGAGTACGTCTCCCACGGGTTGACCGAGATGCCGTCGATCGAGGCGACATGGATCACCTTGGCCAGGTGGTCGGTGGCGGCCTTCTTGAGCATCGGCGTGAGCGCCTGCGTGAGGAAGAAGGGCGTCTTCATGTTGAGGTCGGTGACCTTGTCCCAGCCGGCTTCCGGAAACTCGTCGTACGGCGCGCCCCAGGCGGCGCCGGCGTTGTTGACCAGGATGTCGAGCGAGCCTTCGTGCTTGCCGTAGGCATCGACCAGGCCGCGGATGCCCTCCATCGTCGACACGTCGGCCGGCAGCGAGACGCAGTGGCCGAGCGCCGAGAGCTCCTTCGCGGTCTGGTCGCAGGCCGCGGCCTTGCGGGCCGAGATGTACACGCGCGCGCCGGCCGCGAGGTAGCCCTCGGCGATCATACGGCCGATGCCGCGCGAGCCGCCGGTGATGAGGGCGGTGCGGCCCTTGAGCGAGAAGAGCTGGTTCATGTCCATGGGTGTCTCCTGGAGGTGGGGTGCACGCCGGTGGCGGCGTTCGCGGCGCAGCTTAAGCGGCGTGCCGGCCGGCCGGCGTCGCGCAGGCGCCAGCCGGCCGCTCTCAAGGAAACGCCGGGCCGCCCCCAGTTTTCTTGTCCCCCGCGGGGGGCGGGCTGGGCGCAGCCCGCCCCCGGGGGCGCTCAGGATACGAGGCGGGCGTGCACCTGCGCCATCGTCGGGCGCGCCGCCGGGTCGTCGGCCAGACAGGCGTCGCGCAGCGCGGCGAGGTCGTCCAGCGCGTGCGGCGCGTCGGAATGGGCCACCAGTTCCTCGAGCAGGCAGCCGAAGGCGCGCAACTCGGTGCGCTGCACGGTGGGCGCCAGGGCCTCGGGCAGCAGCGCGGCGGCGCCGAAATCGCCCAGCAGCGCCTCGCCCGGGCGCCACAGGATGTTGTGGGCGTAGAGGTCGCCATGCACCATGCCGCGGGCATGCAGGTGCGCCACGGCGGCGGCGATGTTCCGGGCGATCGCGCGCGCCGTGCCAGCAGGCAACCGCAGGCCTGCGGCGTACACGTCGCGCGTGCAGCTCGCGAAGCTCGGCGGCCCGGCGAGGTTGCGCCAGTCGGGACCGATGCGTTCGAGCACCAGGCCGTCCGTGCCCGCGGGGTGGCCGGCCACGCGGCCGCGCACGCGCACGGTGTGCGGGGCAGCGCCGGCGGCCAGGCTGGCCGCCATCTCGCTGAGCGGCCAGCCGTCGCTCGTGACCTCGCCCTTGAAGAGCTTCACGGCGACGGCCGATTCGCCGTCCGCGTCCCGGTGTTGTGCCGCATGGATGACACCCGATGCGCCTTCGCCCAGGCGCTCGCCCACCGTGAGCTCGGCCCAGGGCACGGCGGCGATGGGCGTGTCGGCCAGCGCAGCCGCCTCCAGTGCGGCATTGAACGGATTGCCCGCGCAGGCCAGCCAGGCCAGGCGCGGCAGCCGACCGAGCCCGTCGGGCAGCGCCGCGAAACGGTTCGCCGACAGGCGCAGCAGCTCCAGCTGCTCGCAGCCGGCCAGCGATGCGGGCAAAGCCGCGAGCCGGTTGCCCGCGAGCATCAGCTTCTGCATGCGCGTGCAGTGCCCCAGCGTGTCGGGCAGGGCCTCGATCGCGTTGTCCGTCAGGATCAGCCAGCGCAGCGCGCTGCCCGCTGCGAAGCACGCGTCAGGTACCTGCGCAATGCGGTTGGCCTTGAAGCCCACCATCTCCAGCTGCGCGCAGGCGCCGAGCGCGGGCGGCAGCGTGGTGAAGGCGTTGTCGGAGCCAAAGAGGATGCGCAGGCGGTGCAGCCGATGCAGGTCGTCCGGCAATGCGCTCAGCCGGTTGCCCGAGAGGTCCAGCACTTCGAGGGTGTCGGCGAGCGCGAAGAGCTCGGGCGGGAATTCGGTCAGGCCGGCGCCGCGCAGGTCGATTCGCTGCGCGCCCACCATGCCGCCTGCCCGCAGCGCGGCGAGCGTCTCGTGTCCGGTGGGCGTGGCGCTCACGCCGCGGCGCTGAAGCGGTAGACGCCGTCCTCGCCCCTGCGCCGCTGCAGCTGGCCGCCGAACCACAGCAGGTGCAGGTGGGCGATGGTCTCGCCCAGCGCGAAGGTCATCTGGTGCAGGTCGAGTTCTCGCTTGAAGAGGATGGGCAGGGCCTCGGCCGCGGTGTGCGGCTTCTGCGTGCAGGCGGCCAGCAGCTCGGCCAGGCGGTCGCGGTGGTGCTCCTGCAGCTGCTCAACGCGGCGGTGGATGCCGGTGAAGGGCTTGCCGTGCGAGGGCAGGCCCAGCGTGTCGCCCGGCAGGTCCATGAACTTCACGATGCTGTCGAGGAAGAGCTTGAGCGAGTTCGCCTCGGGCTCGCCGGCGTGCACGCTCACGTTGGTGGAGATGCGCGGCAGCATCATGTCGCCGCCCAGCAGCGCCTTGAGCTCGTCGCAGTACAGGGCGATGTGCTCGGGCGCATGGCCGTAGCCCACGATGCAGCGCCAGTCGCGCCCGCCGATGCGCACGATGTCGCCGTCGAGCAGCCGCACGAAGCGTTCGGGCACGGCCGGCACCATGTTTCGGTAGTAGCTGGTGCGGGCGCGGATCTTGGCGACCGCCTCGGGGTCGGTGAGGCCGTGCATGGCAAAGAAGTCGGCCGCCGCGTCGCCGCCGGCCAGGGTGTCGCCGGCCTGGGTGAGCACGCGCGCGACGTGGTAGTCCGTCGAGCTGATCCACAGCGGCGCGTTCCAGCGTGTGCACAGCCAGTCGGCCAGGCCGATGTGGTCGGGGTGCATGTGGGTCACGATCACGCGCAGGATCGGCAGGCCCTGCAGCTGGGTGGCGAAGATCTGCTCCCACTGCGCCTGCGCCTCCGGGCGCGCGATGCAGCAGTCCACCACCGTCCAGCCCTCGACGCCGTCGATGGTGTCGCGCAGCAGCCAGAGGTTGATGTGGTCCAGCGCGAAGGGCAGCGCCATGCGGATCCAGCGCACGCCGGGCAGCACCTCGAGGGTCTCGCCGATGGCAGGGAGCGTGTCGCCCAGCGGGTAGTGGAGTTCGCGTTCGAGGAGGTTCATCGGTGGGGTCCGGTCGCTGTGGGTGCGGGCCGCGCGCTGAGGAAGGGGGAAGGCAGGGATGCGTTGTCGCGGGCGGCCGGATTCGGGTACGATTGACGTTTACGTAAACGTCATCAGGCGAGCCTCATTGTAGGCACCCGCCGCCGTCCGCGTTGTCGCGTCGGGTACCCGGCGCCAAGCCCCCTCCACCGATGCCTGCCCAGACCTTCACCATCAGCGAGCTCGCCAGGGAGTTCGACCTCACGACGCGGGCGATCCGCTTCTACGAGGACATGGGGCTCATCACGCCCGAGCGCGCCGGCCTGCAGCGGGTGTACAGCGCGCGCGACCGGGCGCGGCTGCTGCTCACGCTGCGCGCCAAGCGCCTGGGCCTGAGCCTGAACGAGGCCAAGGCGATTCTCGACATGTACGACAGCCCGCGCGACACCGTGCCGCAGCTCGAGGAGTTCCTGCGCGTGCTGGGCGACCACCGTGCCCAGCTCGAGGCGCAGATGGCCGAGTTGCAGGCCAACCTGGTCGAGGTGCGGGCGCAGGAGGCGCAGGCGCGCGCCGTGCTTACGCGGGCCCGCAAGGGCGCTGCCGCCGACGCGCCCAGGCCGCCACGCAAGCCCCGGAAGGCCCCGCCCGAGAGCGCCACCGCGCGCTGACCCTGATGCCGTCCCGTTCTCCCTTTCGTTCCGTTCGCCAACCGTCATCCAAATACAGAAAATCGACGCCATGACCGCTTCCATCCAAGACCTCTTCGTCCACAACCGCGCCTGGGCGGCCCAGATGGAACGCGATCGCCCGGGCTTCTTCACCAGCCTGGTCAAGCAGCAGACGCCCAAGTACATGTGGATCGGCTGCTCCGACAGCCGCGTGCCGGCCAACCAGATCACCGGCCTGGACCCGGGCGAGGTGTTCGTGCACCGCAACGTGGCCAACATCGTGGTGCACTCGGACCTCAACGCGCTGTCGGCCATCCAGTTCGCGGTCGACATGCTCAAGGTCGAGGACATCATGGTGGTGGGCCACTACGGCTGCGGCGGCGTGAAGGCCGCGCTCGACGGCATCCGCGTCGGGCTGGCCGACAACTGGATCCGCCACATCCAGGACGTGCGCGACCGCCACCACGTCATGCTCGAGTCGCTGCCCGAAGAAGTGCGCGCCGACGCGCTGGTCGAGCTCAACGTGGCCGAGCAGGTCGTCAACGTCGCGGTGAGCACCGTCATGGTCGACGCCTGGAGCCGCGGCCAGAAGGTCACCATCCACGGCTGGGCCTTCGGCGTGCACGACGGCCTGCTGCAGGACCTGGGCATCACCGTCGACGGCAGCAAGCCGCTCGAAGCCATCTACAAGTCGGCCGTGCAGCGCATCCGCCACAAGTGGAGCGCGCCCTCCGAAGCGACGCCGGCGCCGCGCAGCGCGAAATGAACACGGACTTCCGGACGCAGAGGACGCAAAGATCACGCAGAGGACGCAAAAGAACAGCCCATTCAATGGAATGTCTTTTTTGCGTCCTCTGCGAAACCTCTGCGCCCTCTGCGTCCGGAAGCCCGATTCCCTGACCCCCTTTCCAGGAGACCCTCATGTCCGAATCCATCGTCATCCTCGGTGCCGCACGCACCCCCATGGGCAGCTTCCAGGGCGACTTCGCGTCGCTGGCCGCGCACGACCTCGGCGGCGTTGCGATCCAGGCCGCGGTCGAACGCGCCGGCATCGCGCCCGACGCCGTGGGTGAAGTGCTGTTCGGTAACTGCCTGATGGCCGGCCAGGGCCAGGCGCCCGCGCGCCAGGCGGCCTACAAGGGCGGCCTGCCCGACAGCGCGGGCGCGGTCACGCTCAGCAAGATGTGCGGCTCGGCCATGAAGGCCGCGATGCTGGCGCACGACCTGCTGCTGGCCGGCACGCACGACGTCATGGTGGCGGGCGGCATGGAGAGCATGACCAACGCGCCCTACCTCATGCTCAAGGGCCGCGGTGGCTACCGCATGGGCCACGACCGCATCTTCGACCACATGATGCTCGACGGCCTGGAAGACGCCTACCAGCCCGGACGCAGCATGGGCACCTTCGGCGAGGATTGCGCCGCCAAGTACAGCTTCACGCGCGAGCAGCAGGACGCCTTCGCCATCGCCAGCGTGCAGCGCGCGCAGCATGCGACGAAGGACGGCCTCTTCAAGGCCGAGATCGCGCCGGTGACCGTGAAGGGCCGCGGAGGCGACACCGTCGTGTCGATCGACGAAGGTCCGGGCAAGGTCAAGCTCGACAAGATCCCCACGCTCAAGCCGGCCTTCAAGAAGGACGGCGGCACCATCACCGCGGCCTCGAGCTCGTCCATCAACGACGGCGCCGCCGCGCTGGTGATGAGCACCGCCTCGCACGCGCAGAAGATCGGCGCGAAGCCCATCGCGCGCATCGTCGCGCACAGCACCCATGCGCAGCAGCCCGAATGGTTCTCCACCGCGCCCGTGGGCGCCGTGCAGAAGCTCTTCGCCAAGACCGGCTGGGGCGTGAAGGACGTCGACCTCTGGGAAGTCAACGAGGCCTTCGCGGTCGTGCCGATGGCGCTGATGGCCGAGCTGGGCGTGTCGCACGACATCGTCAACGTGCACGGCGGCGCCTGCGCGCTGGGCCACCCGATCGGCGCCAGCGGCGCGCGCATCATGGTCACGCTGATCCACGCGCTGCAATCGCGGGGCCTGAAGCGTGGCGTCGCCACGCTGTGCATCGGCGGCGGCGAAGGCACGGCCGTGGCCATCGAAATGCTCTGATTTTGATAGCTGCCCGCACCCGCCGGACGGGCGCTGCAGCCACTTTTCCTTCATAAAACTGCGATGCACAAGGGAGACACCGCATGTCCACGTTCCGCCCCCACCGTTCCGTCCTCGTCGGCCTGCTGGCCACCGCCTTCGTGGCGCCCGGCGCGTTCGCGCAGCAGCGCGACGACGCGCTCTTCAAGGCCGCCACCGACGAGCAGCCTGCCGTCGTGAAGACGCTGGAGCAACTGGTCAACATCGAGACCGGCACCGGCGACGCCGAAGGCATGGCCGCCGCCGGCAAGTACTTCGAGGACCAGCTCAAGGCGCTGGGCTTCACCGTCACGCGCAGCAAGTCGGCCGGCCTGGTGGTGGGCGACAACATCGTCGGCAAGCTCCAGGGCAAGGGCGGCAAGAACCTGCTGCTGATCTCGCACATGGACACGGTCTACCTCAAGGGCATCCTGGCCAAGGCACCCTTTCGCGTCGAGGGCGACAAGGCCTACGGCCCGGGCATCGCCGACGACAAGGGCGGCAACGCCGTCATCCTGCACAGCCTCAAGCTGCTCAAGGCGCGCGGCTTCCAGGACTTCGGCACGATCACCGTGCTGTTCAACACCGACGAGGAAAAAGGCTCCTTCGGTTCGCGCGACCTGATCCAGGCCGAGTCCGCGAAGGCCGACTACGTGCTGTCCTACGAGCCGACCTCGGCGCTCAAGGAAAGCTTCACGCTGGGCACCTCGGGCATCGCCTACGTGCAGGCCAACATCAAGGGCAAGGCCTCTCACGCCGGCGCCGCGCCCGAACTGGGCGTCAACGCGCTGGTCGAGGCGGCCGACCTCGTGCAGCGCACGATGGACATCGACGACAAGGCCAAGGGCCTGCGCTTCAACTGGACCATCGCCAAGGCCGGGGCGGTGAGCAACATCATTCCCGACAGCGCCACGCTCAATGCCGACGTGCGCTATGCGAAGAACGAGGACTTCGAAGCCGCGATGAAGACGTTGGAAGAGCGCGCGCAGAAGAAGAAGCTGCCCGACGCCGAGGTCAAGCTGCTGATCACGCGCGGCCGTCCGGCCTTCGATGCCGGCGCGGCCGGCAAGGTGCTGGTCGACAAGGCCGTGGGCTACTACAAGGAGGCCGGCGGCTCGCTGGCGATCGAGGAGCGCACCGGCGGCGGCACCGACGCCGCGTACGCCGCGCTGTCGGGCAAGCCGACCATCGAGAGCCTCGGCTTGCCGGGCTTTGGTTACCACAGCGACAAGGCCGAGTACGTGCAGATCGACGCCATCCCGCGCCGGCTGTACATGTCCACGCGCTTGATCATGGACCTGGGCCAGGGCAAGTAAGGGGCGGCGCGCACGTGATCATCGACCTCGCCCAACTGCGCAAGCTGTACGCCCAGCCCGGCGAGCGCGCCGTGCGCAAGCAGCTCGACCGGCTCGACGTGCACGGCCGGCGCTTCGTGGCGCTCGCGCCCTTCTGCGTCATCGCCAGCGCGGGGCAGGGCGCGTCGCTGCTCGACGCCTCGCCGCGCGGCGGTGCGCCGGGCTTCGTCAAGACTTCCCAGGATGGCGCCACCGTGCTGCTGCCCGACTCGGGCGGCAACAACCGGCTCGACACGCTGGAGAACCTGCTGGCTGATCCGCGCGTGGCGCTGATCTTCCTCGTCCCCGGTGTGGACGAGACGCTGCGCATCAACGGCACGGCGCGGCTTCGCGACGAGGCCGAATTCGTCGATGCCTTCGCGCACGAGCGTCAACGTCCCAAACTGGTGATCGAGGTCGCGGTGCGCGAGGCCTACCTGCACTGCGCCAAGGCCTTCATGCGCTCGCAGCTGTGGCAGCCGGCGAGCTGGGGCCCGCGCGATGCGCTGCCGAGCATGGGTCAGATGATCCGCGACCAGATCGGCGGCGGCTTCACGGGCGAGACCGAGGCGCAGACGCTCGCGCGTTACCGCGCGCAGCTCGCCGACGAGCAGACGCCCTCGTCGGCCTGACGCCCAGGATTTCAAGCCAAAAGTGCCTGCAACGCCCGTCCCGCGGGCGCGGGCAGCTATCGAAACCATAGCGCCCCACGGCGCACCCCGGAGACTGTCCCATGCTGCTGACCCCCGACCAGGAAGCCATCCGCGACGCGGTGCGCGAGTTCGCCCAGGCCGAGCTGTGGCCTCACGCCGCGCAGTGGGACCGCGAGCACCGCTTCCCGAAGGAAGTGCACCAGGGCCTCGCCGCGCTGGGCGCCTACGGCATCTGCGTGCCCGAAGAGCACGGCGGCGCGGGGCTGGACTACCTCACGCTCGCGCTGGTGCTCGAGGAGATCGCGGCCGGTGACGGCGGCACCAGCACCGCGATCAGCGTGACCAACTGCCCCGTCAACGCGATCCTCATGCGCTACGGCAACGTGCAGCAGAAGAAGGAATGGCTCGAGCCGCTGGCGCAGGGGCAGATGCTCGGCGCCTTCTGCCTCACCGAGCCGCAGGCCGGCAGCGATGCGTCGAGCCTGCGTACAACCGCGAGGAAGGATGCCGACGGCTACGTCATCGACGGCACCAAGCAGTTCATCACCAGCGGCAAGAACGGCCAGGTGGCGATCGTCATCGCCATGACCGACAAGGCCGCGGGCAAGCGCGGCATGAGCGCTTTCCTGGTGCCCACCGACGCACCCGGCTACACCGTGGCGCGGCTCGAAGACAAGCTGGGCCAGCACAGCAGCGACACCGCGCTGATCCAGTTCGACGGCTGCCGCATCCCGGCCGAGAATCTCATCGGCCAGGAGGGTGAGGGCTACAAGATCGCGCTTGGCGCGCTCGAAGGCGGGCGCATCGGCATCGCGGCGCAGAGCGTGGGCATGGCGCGCAGCGCCTTCGAATTTGCCGTCAACTACGCCAAGGAACGCACGGCCTTCGGCGGCCCGATCTTCGAGCAGCAGGCCGTGGGCTTTCGCCTCGCCGACTGCGCCACGCAGATCGAAGCCGCGCGCCAGCTCATCTGGCATGCCGCCGCGCTGCGCGACGCGGGCCGGCCCTGCCTCAAGGAAGCGGCCATGGCCAAGCTCTTCGCCAGCGAGATGGCCGAGCGCGTCTGCAGCGCCGCCATCCAGACGCTGGGCGGGTACGGCTACGTCAACGACTTCCCGCTGGAGCGCATCTACCGCGACGTGCGCGTGTGCCAGATCTACGAAGGCACGTCGGACATCCAGAAGCTGTTGATCCAGCGGGCGCTGGCGTAAGCGCAACGCGAAGGGATTTCCCGTGAGCATCAAGGCGCTGCGCGCCACCTTTGGCCCGCTGTGCCACTGGTGTGCCTTGCCGATGGACTTCGGCGAGCCGCCGGGCCGACCCGAGTCCGCGACCATCGAGCACCTGAACGACGCCACGCTGGGCAGCGTGCGCAAGCAGGCGCACCGCCGGCTGGCGCACGGCGCCTGCAACGCGGCGCGCAACGACTTCCGCCAGCAGGCCGAGCGGCAGTTCAGGGCTTGGATTGCCGAACGCGCGGTGCAGGCTGGGCCGCACTGAAGCACGGCAGGGCGGCGGGCAGGCGCTGTCATCGGTTTCGAGGACATACACCGTCGGCAAGGCGGCGCACGATGGCGGTCATCCATTCATCCATCGAGTTCGGCGCCATGCACCCTCATACCCAATTGCGATTGGAAGCTACCGTTCGGGCTGAGCTTGTCGAAGCCTCTGCGCAGCGCTTCGACAAGCTCAGCGTGAACGGCTCTAGGTCTTCGAGCGCGAACCGACGCCGGTCCTTCGCCCCGCCGCGCCATTGCCAAGGGGTGGTCGCTACCCTGCTGGCCCTCGCCGCTTTCGGGGCCGATGCGCAGCAGCCGCCGCCTGTTGCATCCGACCTCACCCACCTCACCGCCACCGAGGCCGTTCGAGAACTCTGTGCCGGACGTCTGACGAGCGAACAGCTCGTGTCCGCGTACCTCGCGCAGGCCAAGGCCCAGCCCGCGCTCAACGCCTTCGTCACCCTCGACGAGGCCGGCGCTCTGGCGGCCGCGCGTGCCGCCGATGCCGCACGCAAGCCGGGCGCGGCCTGCAGGCCGCTCGAAGGCCTGCCAATCGCCATCAAGGACAACATCCAGGTGCGCGGCCTGCCCGCCACCGCGGGCACGCCGGCGTTGAAGAACTTCGTGCCAACGGCCGATGCGCCGGTCGTGGCCAGGCTGCGCGCGGCCGGCGCCATCGTGCTGGGCAAGACGAACATGCACGAGCTGGCCTTCGGCGTCACCGGCTACAACCCGGCCTTCAACACCGGCCCCGAGGTGGGCGTGCGCAACGCCTACGACCCGAAGCGCGTCGCGGGCGGCTCGTCCTCGGGCAACGGCGCGGCGCTGGGCGCGCGCATGGTGTCTGCCGCACTGGGCACCGACACGGGCGGCTCGGTGCGCATTCCCTGCGCCTTCAACGGCTGCGCGTCGCTGCGGCCATCGATGGGGCGCTACCCGCAGGCCGGCATCGCGCCGATCTCGCACACCCGCGACACGGCCGGCCCGATGGCGCGTGCGGTGGCCGACCTGGTGCCCATGGACCGCGCCATCGCCGGCGGCGCTGCGGTGAAGCCCGCTGCGCTCAAGGGCGTGCGCCTGGGCGTGGTGCCCTACTTCTACGAACACCTCGATGCCGACACCCGCGCCGCCACCGACGCCGCGCTGGCCAAGCTGCGCGCCGCGGGCGTCACGCTGGTCGATGTGGACATGCCGAAGCTGGCAGAACTCAATGGCGCGGTGGGCTTCCCGGTCGCGCTGTACGAAGCCAACGACGACATGGCCGCCTACCTGGCGAAATACGCGACCGGCATCGACCTGAAGCAACTGGCCGCGGGCATCGCCAGCCCGGACGTCAAGGGCACCTTCGATGGCCTGGTGCTGCCGCGCAAGCTGCCGGCTCCCAAGGGCGTGGTCGATGCGAAGCCGGTCTACGACCAGGCGATGCGCGTGGCGCGCCCGGCCCTGCAGAAGCTGTATGCCGACACCTTCAAGCAGCACCGGCTCGATGCGCTGGTCTTCCCCACGGTGCCGCAGGTGGCGCCGGTGGCCGCGCCCGAGGCCAGCAGCCCGGAGAACTTCGGGGCGCTGATCCAGAACACCGACCCCGGCAGCAACGCCGGCATTCCGGGCCTGCAGTTGCCCGCCGGCCTGGGCGCCTCGACCGGCCTGCCCGTGGGGCTGGAGCTCGACGGGCCGGCCGGCAGCGACCGGCGCCTGCTGGCCATCGGCCTGGCGATCGAGCCGGTGCTCGGGCGCTTGCCCGCACCGAAGTAGGCGTCCTCAGCGCGGGGCGGGCGGCACGGCGGCCGCCAGCGCCGAGCGCCGCTCGATGCCCAGCTTGTCGAAGATGCGCCGCAGGTAGGTGCGCACGGTGGGCACGCCCACCGCGAGGCGGCGTGCGATGTCCTTGTCGGTCAGGCCCTCGCGCACGGCGCGTGCCACCTCCTGCTCGCGCGCGCTGAGGCCGAGCCAGGCATCGCGATCCCGCTGCATCGCGGCGTCGTTCGACGGCCTGCGGTGCTGCGCCCGCCGCAGGGCGCCTGCGAAGGCCGGCTCGATCAGGTCGAGCATCAGCGTCTCGCGCTCGCCGAAGTCGCCGCTCGCCTTGCGGCGCCAGATGCGCAGGTCGCCCAGCGCCCGGTCGCCGTCGAAGCTGTGCAGGTTGAGGCCCCAGTGCAGGCCGTCGCGCGCGAGGAAATCGTTGAAGAAGGGCGTGCGTATCAGCTCGCGCTGCGGCATGACCTCGGTCACGCGTGTCGCGCGGCGGCGCGACTGCAGCACGAAGGTGATCGGGTCGTGATGCTGGTGCCACTGCCCATAGGTGTCGAGGTTGGACGGCGCCATGTTGATCGCGACCCGGGCGCCGAAGCTGCCGCGCTCGGCATCCCAGACGTAAGACGCGAACTGGTCGGCTCGCAGCAGGCCGAGCAGGGCATGGCCCAGACGCTCGCGAATCTCCTGCTCGTCGCAGTCGTCGCGCGTCAGCAGCGTCAGGACGCCGCGCAGCGATTGCTGTTCCGATGCGCTGAGGTACATGGAGGGTGCCTTTCGGGAGGGGATGCGAGCCGGCGAGGCGGCCGGCAGCGCGAACTTAGCCGGAAGCAAGCACCACGCCAAGCGCGCTTGCCCGCAGGGGCGGTGCCTGCGGGTTGACGCTGCCGCGCACCGTCCGCACAATCGGTCCCGCTCCGGGGTGCATGTATGGCGTGCTGAGATGGCGGACCTGACCGCCGGAACCGCGAACTTGATCTGGTTAGTACCAGCGTAAGAAGAGCTGCAGCGCCGAGGCTGCCCGAGGTCCGTCCCCTGTGGCGGGCGCGGGCGCATCCCCTTGGCGCCCATGGCGGGGCATCCATCCACGTGCTTTGGAGAGACCGCCCCCATGAACGCCCCCGACAAGAACGCGCATTCCTTTGCGCAGATGCTCGCGCTGACGCGCGAACCCTTTCCCGCCTCGACCAAGGGCCGCATCGCCGGCAGCCGGCCCGACATTCAGGTGCCGGTGCGCGATGTGCGGCTGAGCAACGGCGAAGTCGTCTCGCTCTACGACACCTCGGGCCCCTACACCGACCCCGATGCCGCGATCGACGTTCGCCGCGGTCTGCCCGATCTGCGCGGCGCATGGATCGCCGAGCGCGGCGACACCGAAAGCTACGACGGCCGCATCCGCCAGGCGCTGGACGACGGCGCCAAACATGCCGAGCAGCAGGCCCCGCAGGAGCACGAGCGCATCGCCCAGCTGCGCGCCGAGGCGGCAGCCCTGCAGCGCCAGCCGCGCCGGGCCAAAAGCGGCATGAACGTCACGCAGATGCACTACGCCCGCCGCGGCATCGTCACGCCCGAGATGGAGTACGTGGCCCTGCGCGAGAACGGCCGCCGCGAGTGGATGGCCGAGTACCTGGCCGACGAGGAGCGGGCGCGGCGCGTGGCAGGCAATCCACTCGGCGCGGCCATCCCGAAAATGATCACGCCGGAGTTCGTGCGCGACGAGGTGGCGCGGGGCCGCGCCATCATCCCGGCCAACATCAACCACCCCGAAGTCGAGCCGATGGCCATCGGCCGGAACTTCAAGGTCAAGATCAACGCCAACATCGGCAACTCCGCCGTCACCTCCAGCATCGAGGAAGAGGTGGAAAAACTGGTGTGGGCCATCCGCTGGGGTGCGGACAACGTGATGGACCTCAGCACCGGCAAGAACATCCACACCACGCGCGACTGGATCGTGCGCAACGCGCCGGTGCCGATCGGCACGGTGCCCATCTATCAGGCATTGGAGAAGGTGGGCGGCGTGGCGGAGGACCTGACGTGGGCCATCTTCCGCGACACGCTGATCGAGCAGGCGGAGCAGGGCGTGGACTACTTCACCATCCATGCCGGGCTGCGGCTGCCCTTCATCCCGATGACCGCCAAGCGCATGACGGGCATCGTCTCGCGCGGCGGCTCGATCATGGCCAAGTGGTGCATCGCGCACCATCGCGAGAGCTTCCTCTACGAGCACTTCGAGGAGATCTGCGACATCATGAAGGCCTACGACGTGAGCTTCTCGCTCGGCGACGGCCTGCGCCCCGGCTGCGGGGCCGACGCCAACGACGAGGCGCAGTTCGCCGAACTGCGCACGCTGGGCGAGCTGACGCAGATCGCCTGGAAGCACGACGTGCAGACCATGATCGAAGGCCCGGGCCATGTGCCGTTGCACATGATCCAGGCCAACATGGACGAGCAGCTCAAGCACTGCCACGAGGCGCCCTTCTACACCCTGGGCCCGCTGACCATCGACATCGCCCCGGGCTACGACCACATCGCCAGTGCCATCGGCGCGGCCATGATCGGCTGGATGGGCACGGCCATGTTGTGCTACGTGACGCCCAAGGAACACCTGGGCCTGCCCGACCGTGACGACGTCAAGCAGGGGATCATTGCGTACAAGATCGCCGCCCATGCCGCCGACGTGGCCAAGGGCCACCCGGGCGCGCGGGCACGCGACGACGCGCTCAGCAAGGCGCGCTTCGAGTTCCGCTGGGAAGACCAGTTCAACCTGGGCCTGGACCCGGACACGGCCCGCGACTTCCACGACGAGACGCTGCCCAAGGACTCGAGCAAGGTGGCGCACTTCTGCTCGATGTGCGGCCCGAAGTTCTGCTCGATGAAGATCACGCAGGAGGTGCGCGAGTACGCGGCGCAGGGCATGGACCAGAAGTCGCGCGAGTTCCGCGCCGGCGGCGGCGAGTTCTACGTGCCCATCGCGCCCGCCGGCACCGCCGGCGCCTGAACGGCCACCGTTGAAAGGGCGCGCGTGCGCCTCCATCTGTGCGCTTCAAGCAGGACACGGCCATGGGCGCACGCGACGACTTCTTTCCCGACTCCTACTCCGCCACCGTCACCCGCGTGGCGGAGACCGCCAGCGCGGCGGTGGCGCACATCAAGGTGCGTCGCAAGGGGCGCGACGGCGCGACCGCAGCGGGCGGCAGCGGCTCGGGCTTCCTGTTCACACCCGACGGCTTCGCACTGACCAACGCGCACGTGGTGGAGGGTGCGGGCGAGCTGCGCGCCGCCTTTGCCGACGGCAGCGAGGGCACGGCGCGGCTGGTGGGGCAGGACGCCTCGACCGACATCGCCGTGCTGCGCCTCGAATCGCATCCGGCCGCCTTTCTGCCGCTGGGCAGCTCGGCGCAGCTGCGGCCGGGCCAGCTCGCCGTGGCGGTCGGCAATCCGCTGGGCTTCGACTTCACCGTCACCGCCGGCATCGTGAGCGCGCTGGGCCGCAGCCTGCCCGCGCGCGGCGGCCGGATGATCGAGGACGTGGTGCAGACCGACGTGGCGCTGAACCCGGGCAACTCCGGCGGTCCGCTGCTCGACGGGGCGGCGCAGGTCATCGGCGTCAACACCGCGGTGATTCCTTCGGCTCAGGGCCTGAGCTTCGCGGTGTCGGTCGACACCGCGCGCTGGGTGGCCGGCGAGCTGATGCGCCACGGCGCGGTGCGCCGCGGCCGCCTGGGTGTGCAGTGCGCGGCGGTGCCGCTGCCGCGGCGCTGGGTGCGCGAGAACGATTGGCCGGTGGCCACCGGCGTGCGCCTGATGGGCGTGGCGGCCGGCTCGGCGGCGGCGCGCGGCGGCCTGCGCGAGGGCGACATCCTGGTCGGTTGCGACGGCGTGCCGCTGGCGCAGCTGTCGGACCTGCTCAAGCGCCTGGCGGGCGAAGGCTATGGCCGGCCGCTGCTGCTCAAGCTGCTGCGCCCCGTGGCGGGTACGCTCACGGCCATGGTTCTGACAGTGACTCCCGGTGGCTGAGCAAGGCGCCACCTCTCCCCATCCCTCCCATGAGGGGTGGCCACGACCTGCGCCGGCGGACCCGTGCCCCTGCGGTCGCCCGGCCGCGGCCGGCAAAGGCAAGGTGCGGGTCTTCGGCGATTGCTGCGGCCGCTTCGTCGGGCCGATGGCGGACAAGGGCGCGGGCGCGCCCGATGCGGAAGCGCTCATGCGCTCGCGCTACACCGCCTTCGTGCTGGGCGATGCCGACTACCTGCTCACCACCTGGCACCCGGACACGCGCCCGGCCACGCTCTCGCTCGACCCGGCGCAGCAGTGGCTGGGGCTGCAGGTCAAGGCGCACCTGCCCATCGACGCCACGCATGCCGAGGTCGCGTTCGTCGCCCGTTCGCGCGATGTGACGGGCCGGGCCTCGCGCCTGGTCGAGCGCAGTCGCTTCGTGCGCGAAGGCGGACGCTGGTACTACGTTGACGGACGGCTCGGCGGCTGAATCGGCCGCGACCGGTTTCAAGCCAAATCGGCCTGCAACGCCCGTGGGGCGGGCGCGGGCAGCTATGAAAAAGAGAGCGCCCTGCGGCGGATTGTCCGCACCAGGGAGACAAAGTGATTCCTTTTGGGGGATTTATCCGCGTGCTGCGCTGCGGCACACTTTCTCTCATGCTCGCGCGCGGTCCCTTCCGGGCCGCGCCAACGCAACAACACCAAGAACCGCCATCGCCAGGGACCCGACCATGCAACCCGCCGCCGCTCTCGCCTCCGCCCGTCGCGCTGCCTCCCGCTGCACGGGTCTGCTCCTCGGTGCCTGGCTGGTCCTGGGCGCGGCCGTACCGCATGCGCGGGCCGACGAGCCGCATTCGCTGACGCCCTTCTCCGCCGCGGCAGGGGCCGCGCCTCCGGCCCTCTGGCACTTCAGCACGTTGCCGAACAAGACGCCGACGCGCTTCGACGTCGTGTCCGAGGACGGCCGCCGCGTGCTCAAGGTGGAAGCCAGCGACTCCTATGGCCTGCTCTCGCACCGTGTGCAGATGCCGCTGAACGAATCGACGGTGCTCAGTTGGCGCTGGCGCGTCGACCAGTTCGTCGAAGGGGCCGACCTGCACACCCGCGCCGGCGACGACGGCGCGGCCAAGCTGTGCGTGTTCTTCGACTTTCCGCCCGACCGCCTCCCGCTGATGGAGCGTACGCGCCTGGCGGTGGCGCGCAGCGTGTCGGGTGAGGACGTGCCGAGCGAAGCGTTGTGCTACGTGTGGGACGGCAAGGAGGCCAAGGGCCAGATGCTGGTCAACGCCTTCACCAACCGCATGCACATGGTGGTGCTGGAGTCCGGCCCCGCCGCGCGGCCCGGCACCTGGGTGGGCGAGCGCCGCAACCTGCTGGCCGACTACCGCCGTGCCTTCGGCGGCGAGGCGCAGGGCGCCACGCCCGATGTGGTGGCGGTCGTCGTCTCGGCCGATGCCGACAACACGCACGGCCACGGCCTCGCCTACTTCTCCGACCTGAGCCTGGTCGGCTCGACCGCGCTGCGTGCCGAGGCGCGGCCGATGGGCAACGGCACGGCCGAATAGCGGGACGACCATGAACGATCTCGTCTCGCTGCTCGCCACCCAGGGGCCCGCCGTGGTCTTCCTGGTGACGCTGGCCGCGCGGCTGGGCGCACCGGTGCCGGCGGTGCCCTTCCTGGTGCTCGCCGGCGGGCTGGCGGTGGGCGGCACGGCGCTGAACGCCGTGGCCATCGTCGCCGCCTCGCTGCTGGGCAATCTCCTGGGCGACGGTGCCTGGTTCCTCGCCGGGCGGCGCTGGGGCTATGGCGTGATGCGGCTGCTGTGCCGCGTCTCGCTCTCGGCCGATACCTGCGTGTCGCGCAGCGAATCGATCCTCGGACGCTGGGGCGGGCTGTCGCTGATCGCGGCGAAGTACGTGCCGGGCGTGTCGGTGGTGGCGCCGCCGATGGCCGGTGCGATCGGCATGTCGAACGCCCGCTTCCTCGCCTACGAAACGGCCGGCGCCCTGGTCTGGACGCTGGGCTATCTGTTGCTGGGCGCGGTATTCCATGCGGCGATCCGCGACGTGCTGGCGGTGCTGGCCAACATCGGTCTGGCGGCCACCGCGGTGGGCGCAGCGCTGCTGCTGGTCTTCCTGGTCTGGCGCTATCGGCAGCGCCGGCTGGCGCGCCGAGCCGACGACATCGTGACCGTCAGCGTGGATGCGCTGCGCAGTGCATTGGCGCAGGGGCGCGGGCCGACGTTGATCGATGTGCGGGGCGATCAGGTGCGGGCGCTCGACCCGAGAGCCATTCCGGGGGCGGTCGGCTTCGGGCTGCGCGAGCTCCCGCACGCGCTCGGGCCGCTGGCCGATGGCCGTGAACTGGTGCTGTTCTGCGATTGCCCGGACGATGCATCGGCCGTGGCTGCCGCACGGGTGCTCATGGCGGCGGGCTTGCCGCGCGTGCGCGTGCTGGCGGGCGGCCTGTCGGCCTGGACGGCCTCGGACGCGGCCGACGCGGTGCCGGTCGCGCCCGCATCTCTGCACGCTGCCGGCGCTGCCTGAGTCGGCCTCGGCGGGCCGGCCGCCCGGCGATGAGTGGTGCGGCTGCCGCGCGCGGTACGATGCCGAAGCCCCGCGGGCCGGCATGCCCGGTGCACGGCGGGGCCCCGATCCCGACCTTCTGCAAGGAGCCCTCACGCGATGGCCGCGCTTTCCTTCGATGCCGTCCTCTTCGACTGCGACGGCGTGCTCGTCGACTCCGAGCCCATCACCAACCGCGTGCTCACCGAGATGCTCGGCGAGCTCGGGTGGCATCTGACGGTCGAGGAGACCATGCGCATCTTCGTCGGCAAGGCGGTGAAGGACGAGATGGGCCTGATCGAGGAGAAGACCGGCTTCACCCTGACGCAGGACTGGCTCGCGATGTTCTGGGCGCGGCGCAACGAGGCGCTCGAGCGTGAACTCACCGCCATCCCTGGCGCCGCGGAGGCGGTGCGCGCGCTGCACGTGCAGCTGGACGGCCGCATCGCCTGCGCTTCGGGTGCCGATCGCCGCAAGGTCGAACTGCAGCTGGCCAAGATCGGCCTGCTCGATGCTTTCGAAGGGCGGATCTTCAGCGGCCACGAAACACCGCGCAGCAAGCCGCACCCGGACGTCTACCTGGCCGCCGCCCGCGCGCTGGGCGTCGAGCCTTCGCGCTGCGCCGTGGTCGAGGACACGGTGACCGGCGCCAGCGCCGGCATCGCCGCCGGCGCCACGGTCTTCGGCTACAGCCCGGGCGGGCTCGGCCACAGCGGCGCCGATGCGATGCGCGCCATCGGCGTGGCGCGCGTGTTCACCGACATGGCGCGGCTGCCGGCCGAACTGGCCGCCTTCCGGCCCGCCCAGCGGGCCTGACCCTGCGATCCCCACTAGGAGACACACGATGAGCTATGTCGACGGTTTTGTGGTGCCGGTGCCCAAGGACAAGGTGGAGGCCTATCGCCAGCTGGCCACCACCGCCGGCCAGGTGTGGCGCGAGCACGGCGCGCTGGAGTACCGCGAATGCATCGCCGACGACGTGCAGGTCGGCGAGCTCACCTCGTTCCCGCGCAGCGTGCAGCTCAAGGACGACGAGGTGGTCGTGTTCGCATGGATCACCTATGAATCGCGCCAGCACCGCGACGTCGTCAATGCCAAGGTGATGGCCGACCCGCGCATCGCGGGCATGGACACCGCGGGCATGCCCTTCGACAGCAAACGCATGATCTGGGGCGGCTTCGAGACCTTGGTCCAGGCCTGAACCCACGCCCGCGCCAGGTGCGGCGCGCAGCGCGTGGAGCGAGCGCTAACACCTATGGCTTATCTTGATTCGGTGGATGAAGCGCAGAAGAATCGTGGCTCCTGCGAGGAGAACACGCATGCCTCTGGAACTGCTCCATGCACTGGCCCGCGCGCCGCTGCCGGTGCGCATCACGGACCCCGGCGATATCGACAAACTGCGCGCCTTGCAGGCCGCAGGGCAGGTGCGTGCGCAAATCCCGCCGGCGCGGCAGGGGCTGGGCGGCCAGGAGGAACAGCCACCCGCAGTGGTGTTCGAGATCACGCGCCTGGGGATGATGGCGGTCCAGACCTTTCGTCCGCCCCCGCACGATCCGGCGGCCTGGGCACCGGGAATGCCATTGCCAGCGGCCCAGCCTCCCTTCCAGGCCTCGCTGCGTTGAGGTCCGTCCTCGCGCCCATCGCGCACAGCGGCGAATTCGGCTGACAGCCAGGCCGCGGCTCGGCGCTCAAGATGGTGCCATGACCCATCCATCCGTTCGACTCCAGGTGCAGGAAGCCGGCCCCGGCGCTTTCCTGTGGACCCTGATGGAAACCGATGCCGACGGCACGCCGACGCAGGTCGCGCGCCGCGCGGAAGACTCGTTTGAGTCTTACGAGGCCGCTCTGGCGGCCGGCACGCGCGCACTCAACGCGCAGTTGCACCCGCACACCGAATCCGGCGCCTGAGGCGCGGGCATTCAGGCGCCGCCGCGGCGCATTTCGCCGGGCGTCATGCCGGTCCACTGGCGGAAGGCGCGCGCGAAGCTCTTCTCGTTGCGAAATCCCACCGCCAGCGCGATCTGCTTGATCGGCCGTTCGCTGCGTCGCAACTGGTCGACGGCCGTCTCGTGCCGCACTTCGTCCTTGAGCGTCTGCAGCGACAGCCCTTCGGCCTGCAATTGCCGGTGCAGCGTACGGATCGAGACGTGCAGCGCCGTGGCGATGGCCTCCGCGTTCGTCAGCTCCATGCCATGGGTGCGCAGCAGCTCGCGCACGCGCTGGCCCAGCAGCCGGTCGCGCCGGTACTGCAACACCGTCAGGGGCAGGGCGCGGCGCAGCATGGTGCGCAGCGCGCGTTCGTCTCGCATCATGGGCAGCGCCAGGTAACGTTCGTCGAAGCTGAAGCTCGCCTGGTCGGCATCGAACTGCACACGACCGGTGAACATGAGCGGGTAGGCCTCCGCATGCGGAGGTGCCGGGTACGGAAAGCGCGCGGCGCGCAGCGACACGCGCGAATCGATGGCCCAGCTCGCGTAGCCGTGCAGGAAGCGCAGGCTCGACACCAGGCAGAACTCGCGGAAGGCGCCGAGGTCGCGCCGTTCGCCGATGCGCACCGTGGCTTCGCCGTCCGCCACCGTGAGCGAGAGCGCAATGTCGTCCACCAGGAGGCGATGGTGGCGGCACCAGCGGTGGATCGCCACGCCCAGGTTCGGCGACGTGAGCGAGGCGCGGCAGAGCATGCCGTAGCTGCCCCAGGGCAGCTTGCGGCCGAACCAACCCAGCGCTTCGTCGTCGAGTTCCTGCATCGCATGCTCGTTCAGCGCCTCGAACTGGGCCGCCGTCACGCGGGCGCCCGGTCGCCACAGCTCACGCGGCGTGATCTGTGCCGCCCGCAGGGCCCCGCCCGGATCGACGCCGTACCGCGCGTACCCCTTCACGATCGCCTGCACGAAGGCCATCGGCGTGGCGGCGCGGGGCGGTTTGACGAGTGTGGATGCAGTCATTCCGGGGCGGTTGGATGTGGCGCGATTTGCAACCATTGTGGCGCCAAATGCGGGCATGGGCGGCGTAAGCTGCAGGACTTCCGAATGCGGACATCCGGACGCAGAGGACGCAAAGGTTCCGCAGAGAACGCAAAGGAAAACAGAAAAATCTTCTTTGGATTCTTTTGCGCCCTCTGCGAAATCTTTGCGTCCTCTGCGTCCGGATGTCCGATTCCTGAACCCCAAGGAGACAACGCATGAGCCAGATCGGCCTGAACTTCGACCTGGGCGAGACCATCGATTCGCTGCGCGATGCGGTGGCCGATTTCTGTGCCCACGAGATCGCGCCACGCGCCGCCGAGATCGATCGCGACAACCTGTTCCCCCACGACCTCTGGGCCAAGCTGGGCAGCCTGGGCCTGCACGGCATGACGGTGAAAGAGGAGTACGGCGGCACCGAGCTGGGCTACCTCGCGCACATCGTGGCCATGGAAGAGGTGTCGCGTGCGTCGGCCTCCGTCGGCCTGTCTTATGGCGCGCATTCCAACCTGTGCGTGAACCAGATCCATCGCAACGGCAGCGAGGCGCAGAAGAAGAAGTACCTGCCCAAGCTGGTGAGCGGCGAGCATGTCGGCGCGCTGGCCATGAGCGAGCCCAACGCCGGCTCCGACGTGGTGAGCATGAAGCTCCGGGCCGAGAAGAAGGACGGCTACTACGTGCTCAACGGCGGCAAGATGTGGATCACCAACGGCGGCGATGCCGACACGCTGGTCATCTATGCCAAGACCGAGCCCGAGATGGGCGCGCGCGGCATGACGGCCTTCATTGTCGAGAAAGGCTTCAAGGGCTTCTCGGCCGGCACCAAGCTCGACAAGCTGGGCATGCGCGGCAGCAACACCTTCCCGCTGTTCTTCGACAACTGCGAGGTGCCCGAAGAGAACATCCTCGGCGGCGAAGGCAACGGCGCCAAGGTGCTCATGAGCGGGCTGGACTACGAGCGCGCCGTGCTCTCGGGCGGCCCGCTGGGCATCATGGCGGCCTGCATGGACGCGGTGATCCCCTTCATCCACGACCGCAAGCAGTTCGGCCAGAGCATCGGCGAGTTCCAACTCATGCAGGGCAAGATCGCCGACATGTATTCCACCTGGCAGGCCACGCGCGCCTATGTGTACGCCGTGGGCAAGGCCTGCGACCGCAACGACCATGCGCGCACCTTCCGCAAGGACGCGGCCGGCGCCATCCTGTACTCGGCCGAGAAAGCCACCTGGATGGCCGGCGAGGCGATCCAGGCGCTGGGCGGCGTGGGCTACACCAAGGAGTTCCCGGTCGAGCGGCTGTGGCGCGATGCCAAGCTCTACGAGATCGGCGCGGGCACCTCGGAGATCCGGCGCATGCTGATCGGGCGCGAGTTGTTTGCCGAAACGTCCTGAATACGGACAGCCGAACGCAGAGGGCGCAGAGGTTTCGCAGAGGGCGCAAAGAAGAATTCAAAAAATTCTTTGGACTTTTTTGCGACCTCTGCGTTCGGCTGCCCGATTCCGCTTTTGGAGACGTCACGATGAATGAAACCCTGAGCTATGCCCGCGGCGCCACCGAGCCGCCGCTGATCGAACAGACGATCGGTGATTTCTTCGACGCCATGGTGGCGCGCCAGCCCGAGGCGCTGGCACTGGTGAGCCGGCACGAAGGCGTTCGGCGCAGCTATGCCGAACTGCAGGCGGAGTCGAACCGGTTGGCCAGTGCGATGCTCGCCGCGGGGGTAAAGCCGGGCGACCGCATCGGCATCTGGTCGCACAACAACCTCGCCTGGGTGCTGATGCAGATCGCCACCGCGAAGGCGGGGCTGATCCTCGTGAACATCAACCCCGCCTACCGCACGTCCGAGGTCGAGTACGCGTTGAACAAGGTCGGCTGCAAGGCATTGGTGACCATGCCGCGTTTCAAGACCAGCGAGTACCTCACGATGCTGCGCGAACTGGGTGCCGCAAAGCTTCCCCAACTCGAGAACATCTGGTGGATTGATCGCGAGAAGGACGCAGACGAGGCGGGCCTGGACATTCCGCTCGCGCGCTTCTCGGCCCTGCTGGCCAGCGGGGACCCGGCCGACCGGCGCGTGGCCGAGGTGCAGCGCACGCTCAAGGCCACCGACCCCATCAACATCCAGTTCACGAGCGGCACCACGGGCTTTCCCAAGGGCGCGACGCTCACGCACCGCAACATCCTCAACAACGGCTACTTCATCGGCGAATGCATGAAGCTCGGGCCGAATGACAAGCTCTGCATCCCCGTGCCCATGTACCACTGCTTCGGCATGGTGCTGGGCAACCTGGCCTGCCTGACGCACGGCAGCGCCATCGTGTACCCGAACGACGGCTTCGACCCGCTGCTCACGCTCGAGGCGGTACAGGCGGAGAGGTGCACCGCGCTGCACGGTGTGCCGACCATGTTCATCGCCGAACTGGACCATCCGCGCTTCGCCGAGTTCGACCTGTCGAGCCTGCGCACCGGCATCATGGCCGGCACCGCCTGCCCGATCGAGGTGATGAAGCGGGTGGTCGAACGCATGCACCTGTCGGAGATCACGATCGCCTACGGCATGACCGAGACCAGCCCGGTGAGCTGCCAGAGCAGCACCGACACGCCGCTGGCACTACGCGTGGCCACCGTGGGCACGGTGCAGCCGCACCTGGAAGTGAAGATCGTCGATCCCGAGAGCGGCGCCACCGTGCCGCGCGGCCAATCCGGCGAGCTGTGCACGCGCGGCTACTCGGTGATGCACGGCTACTGGGGCGACGACGCCAAGACCCGCGAGGCCATCGACGCCGAGCACTGGATGCACACCGGCGACCTGGCGACCATGGACGACGCCGGCTACGTCAACATCGTCGGCCGCATCAAGGACATGGTGATCCGCGGCGGCGAGAACATCTACCCGCGCGAGATCGAGGAGTTCCTCTACCGCCACCCGAAGGTGCAGGACGTCCAGGTGGTCGGCCTGCCCGATCGCAAGTACGGCGAGGAGCTCTGCGCCTGGATCATCCCCAAGCCCGGCCAGCAGCCGAACGAGGACGAGATCCGCGACTTCTGCAAAGGCCAGATCGCACACTACAAGGTGCCGAAGTACATCCGCTTCGTCACCGAGTTCCCGATGACCGTGACCGGCAAGATCCAGAAGTTCAAGATCCGCGACGTGATGAAGACGGAGCTTGGACTGAGCGAAGAGAAGACGGCCTGAAAAGCGGACTTCCGGACGCAGAGGACGCAAAGGATTCGCAGAGGACGCAAAAGGGAGAAATGAATGAAGAGGAAATCTTTGGCTGTTCCTTTTGCGACTTCTGCGGAATCTTTGCGTCCTCTGCGTCCGGCTGTCCGAATTTGAGATTTCCATGACCCAACTCGAATCCAAACTCAACCCCCGCAGCGCCGAATTCCAGGCCAACGCCACCGCGATGCGCGCGCTGGTCGACGACCTGCGCGGCCAGTTCGCCCAGGTGGAGCAGGGCGGCGGCGACGCCGCTCGGGCCAAGCACACGGCCCGCGGCAAGCTGCTGCCGCGCGAGCGCGTGAACCAGCTGCTCGACCCGGGAACGCCCTTCCTCGAGCTGTCGCCGCTGGCGGCTCACGGCATGTACGACGGGGCTGCGCCCGGCGCGGGCGTCATCACCGGCATCGGCCGCGTCAATGGCGTGGACTGCGTCATCGTCTGCAACGACGCGACGGTCAAGGGCGGCACCTACTACCCCATGACGGTCAAGAAGCACCTGCGCGCCCAGGAGATCGCGGAACAGAACCGCCTGCCCTGCATCTACCTGGTCGACTCGGGCGGCGCCAATCTGCCGAACCAGGACGAGGTGTTTCCCGACCGCGAGCACTTCGGCCGCATCTTCTACAACCAGGCCAACATGAGCGCCCAGGGCATCGCGCAGATCGCGGTGGTGATGGGCTCGTGCACGGCGGGCGGCGCCTACGTGCCGGCGATGAGCGACGAGTCGATCATCGTGAAGAACCAGGGCACGATCTTCCTGGGCGGCCCGCCGCTGGTGAAGGCCGCGACCGGCGAGGTCGTCACGGCCGAAGACCTGGGCGGTGGTGACGTGCACACGCGCCTGTCGGGCGTGGCCGACCACTTGGCGCAGAACGACCTGCACGCGTTGGCGCTGGCGCGTTCGGCGGTGGCCAACCTCAATGCCCAACGAACCGTTCGCACTGAGCCTGTCGAAGTGCCGGCCCCGGCTTCGACAGGCTCAGCCCGAACGGATGGTGTGGCACCGCCCGCCTTCGACGCAGAAGAGCTGTACGGCGTGATCCCCACCGACACCCGCAAGCCCTTCGACGTGCGCGAGATCATTGCCCGCATCGTCGACGACAGCGAGTTCCACGAGTTCAAGGCGCGCTTCGGCGCCACGCTGGTCTGCGGCTTCGCGGCCATCGAGGGCATGCCGGTGGGCATCGTGGCCAACAACGGCATCCTGTTCAGCGAATCGGCGCAGAAGGGCGCGCACTTCATCGAGCTGTGCGGCCAGCGCAAGATCCCGCTCGTGTTCCTGCAGAACATCACCGGCTTCATGGTCGGGCGCAAGTACGAGAACGAAGGCATCGCGCGCCACGGCGCCAAGATGGTGACGGCCGTCGCGACCGTGAACGTGCCCAAGTTCACCATCATCATCGGCGGCAGCTTCGGCGCAGGCAACTACGGCATGTGCGGCCGCGCGTACAGCCCGCGCTTCCTCTGGATGTGGCCCAACGCGCGCATCAGCGTGATGGGCGGCGAGCAGGCCGCGAGCGTGCTGGCCACCGTCAAGCGCGATGGCATCGAGGGCAAGGGCGGCCAGTGGAGTGCCGAGGAAGAGGAGGCCTTCAAGGCGCCGATCCGCCAGCAGTACGAAGAGCAGGGCCACCCGTATTACGCGACGGCGCGGCTGTGGGACGACGGGATCATCGACCCGGCCGACACGCGGCGTGTGCTGGCGCTGGGCCTGGCCGCCGCGCGGCATGCGCTGATCCCGGAGCCGAAGTTCGGCGTGTTCCGCATGTGAGGCCCGACCGGTGCAGCTCGCGACCTACTTCGCCGCCCTCGCGCGCTACCACGCGTGGGCCACGCACAAGCTGCTGACGCAGGACCTGGCGAGCCTGAGTGACGAGGACTGGCACCGCGACGTGCGGCTGTTCTTCGGCTCCGTGCATCGCACGGTGAACCACCTGTTGGTGGCCGACCACCTCTGGTACGCGCGCTTCGCCGACAACACCTCGCTGCAGCTCGCGCTCGATGCCGAGCTGCACAGCGACCGCGCTGAGCTCGTCGCCGCGCTGGGCGCCGTGGCGGACCGCTGGGCGCCCTGGGCCGAGGCCATCGACCCGGCGCGGCTCGACGGCGACCTGGTCTACACGCGCACCGACGGCCAGGTGGCGCGCATCCCCTATGCGCCGGCCCTCGGCCATGTGTTCAATCATGCGACCCATCACCGCGGCCAGATCACGGCCGGGGTGACGGCGATGGGCCACGAAGGCCCGTCGCTGGACTGGTCGCGCTTCCTGCAACTCGACGCGAAAACCAAGGCATGAGCGACTTCACCACCCTCGAACTGCACCTGGATGGCGCCGTCGCGCGCATCTGGCTCAACCGGCCCGAGATGCGCAACGCCATCGACGACGTGTTCATCCGCGAACTCTCGGCCGCTTTCGCGCAGGCCGAGGCCGCGCCCGAGGTGCGTGTGGTCGTACTCGGTGGCCGCGGGCCGGCGTTCTGCGCCGGCGCGAATCTGAACTGGATGAAGAAGGCGGCCGAGTACACGCAGGAACAGAACCTGCAGGACGCCGGTGGCCTGGCGACCATGCTGCACACGCTGCACCACAGCAGCAAGCCGGTGGTCGCGCGCATCCAGGGCGACGTGTACGCGGGCGGCATGGGCATCGTGTCGGCCTGCGATATCGCCATCTCGGTCGACACGGCGAACTTTTGCCTCAGCGAGGTCAAGATCGGCCTCATCCCGGCCACCATCAGCCCCTACGTGATCCGCGCCATGGGCGCGCGTGCCGCGCAGCGCTACTTCCTCACGGCCGAGCGCTTCGGCGCGGCCGAGGCGCACCGCATCGGCCTCGTGCACGAGGTGGTTGCGGCCGACGCGCTCGATGCGAAGGTAGCCGACATCGTCAAGTCGCTCTCGGGCGCTGCACCCGCCGCGCTGGGCGAATGCAAGCGCCTGCTGCGGGACGTGACCGGCCAGCCCATCACCGACGAGCTGACGCAGGAGACAGTGCGCCGCATCGCCGCCATCCGCGCCACCGACGAGGCGCGCGAGGGGCTGCGGTCCTTCCTCGAAAAGCGCAAGCCGTCGTGGTTGCTTTCCTGAAATGCGGACATCCGGACGCAGAGGACGCAAAGGTTTCGCAGAGGCCGCAAAAGGACATCCAAAGCATGAATCGGTTTCTTATGCGTCCTCTGCGTCACTTTGGTTTTTCTTCTGCGTCCGGTAGTCCGTATTCGACAGGGCCCCAACGATGACCAACCTCGACATGCCCCAGCTCATCGCCCTGGCCGGCGCCATCGGCTGGGCCAGCGGCGTGCGGCTGTACCTCGTGGTGCTGCTCACAGGGCTGGCCGGCTACCTCGGCTGGGTGGCGCTGCCGGGCGGGCTGCAGGTGTTGGCCCATCCCGTGGTGCTCGGTGTGGCGGGCTTCATGGTCTTCATCGAGTTCTTCGCCGACAAGATTCCCGGCCTCGACTCGCTCTGGGACATGGTGCACACGGTGATCCGCATCCCGGCCGGCGCGGCGCTGGCGGCCGCGGTCTTCGGCACCGACCACACGGTGATGGCGCTGGTCGCCGCGCTGCTGGGCGGTGGCTTCGCGGCCACGGCGCATGCGGCCAAGGCCACCACGCGCGCGGCCATCAACACCTCGCCCGAGCCCTTCAGCAACGTCGGCGCGTCGCTGGTCGAGGACGCGGCCGTGCCGACGGGTCTGTGGCTGGCGGTGGCCCACCCGCTCGTGTTCCTCGTCGTCCTTGTGCTGCTGCTCGTGCTCAGCGTCTGGCTCATCCGCAAGAGCTGGCGTTTCCTGCGCGGGCTGGTGTCGCGCGTCACACGCATCTTCAGCGGCCGACCCGACCCCGGCGTCGAGCCCGCCTTCCGACTCAAGAAATCATCCACGGGAGACACCCCGAATGTTTAAGAAGATCCTGATCGCCAACCGGGGCGAGATCGCTTGTCGGGTCGCCGCGACGGCCCGTCGCATGGCCATCCGCACCGTCGCCGTGTACTCCGATGCCGATGCGCACGCCAACCATGTGCGCGCCTGCGACGAGTCGGTGCACCTGGGCGGCAGCGCGCCCAAGGACAGCTACCTGCGCTGGGAAAAGATCATCGCGGCGGCCCAGGCCACGGGCGCCGAAGCGATCCATCCCGGCTACGGCTTCTTGTCGGAGAACGAGGACTTCGCGCGCGCCTGCGCCAAGGCCGGCCTGGTCTTCATCGGCCCGCCGGCCGAGGCCATCCTCGCGATGGGCCTGAAGGCCGAGTCCAAGCGCCTCATGGAGCAGGCCGGCGTGCCGCTGGTGCCGGGCTACCACGGTGCCGACCAGGACCCGGCGCTGCTGCAGCGCGAAGCCGACCGCATCGGCTACCCCGCGCTCATCAAGGCCAGCGCCGGCGGCGGCGGCAAGGGCATGCGCATCGTCGAGAAGAGCGAGGATTTCGCCGCGGCACTGGCCAGTTGCCAGCGCGAGGCGATCAACAGCTTCGGCAGCGACGCGGTGCTGATCGAGAAATACGTGCAGCGCCCGCGTCACATCGAGATCCAGGTCTTCGGCGACACGCAGGGGAACTGCGTCTACCTCTTCGAGCGCGACTGCTCGGTGCAGCGCCGCCATCAGAAGGTGCTCGAGGAAGCGCCCGCGCCCGGCATGACCGAGGCGATGCGCCGGCAGATGGGCGAGGCGGCCGTCAACGCGGCGCGCGCCGTGAACTATGTCGGCGCCGGCACGGTGGAGTTCATCGTCGAGCAGACGGGTGGCTATGACGCGCCCGAGGCGATGAAGTTCTACTTCATGGAAATGAACACGCGGCTGCAGGTGGAGCACCCGGTGACCGAGGCCATCACGGGCCTGGACCTCGTCGAATGGCAGTTGCGCGTCGCCGCCGGCGAGCCGTTGCCCCTGAAGCAGGACCAACTGCAGATCCACGGCCATGCGATCGAGGCGCGCATCTGCGCCGAGAACCCCGACAACAATTTCCTGCCCGCCACCGGCACGCTGCACGTGTACCGCAAGCCGGCGCAGCACACGGCCTTCCAGCGCAGCCGCGTGCGCGTCGACGACGGCGTGCGCGAGGGTGGCGAGATCTCGCCCTTCTACGACTCGATGATCGCCAAGCTCATCGTGCACGGCGCCACGCGTGCCGAGGCGCTGGCCCGGCTCGATACGGCGCTGGCCCAGGTGCACATCGTCGGCGTGGCGACCAATGTGCAGTTCCTGCGCGGCGTGCTGGCCACCGAGTCCTTCTCGCAGGCGAAGCTCGACACGGCGCTCATCGAGCGCGAGCGCGCGGTGCTGTTCGATCGCGAGCCGCTGGGGCTGCCGCTGGCCGTGGCTGCGGCCGTCACGCAGCAGATCCTGGGCGAGTGGCCGAGCACGCAGGGCGGCCCGGCCACCGGCTTCGCACGCCGCGACGGCTGGCGCGCGCTGGGGACGTACACGCGCCCCTTCGAGTTCGAGTTCCACGGCGAGGCCGTGAGCGCGCAGCTCAGCTACAACCACGATGGCGGGCTTCACCTCGCGGTCGGCGACACCGCCGGGCCTCTGGTCGTCGGCCGCTTGCCCGATGGGCGCATCGAAGTCGAGTTTGCCGGCGGTCGCCACACGCTCGACGTGTACATGCTGCATTCGGTCGCCCACGTCTTCGGCGCCCAGGGTGCGACCCGCATCACCGCGGTCGACCGGCTCGCCCATGCGGGCGACACGCAGGCCGAGGGCGGCCGCCTCACGGCGCCGATGCCGGGCAAGGTCGTCTCCTTCGCCGTCCAACCCGGCGACAAAGTGGCCAAAGGCCAGGCGCTGGCGGTGATGGAGGCGATGAAGATGGAGCACACCATCGCCGCCCCGGCCGACGGCATGGTGGAGGAACTGCTCTTCGCGCCCGGCGACCAGGTGACCGAGGGCGCCGAACTGCTGCGCCTGGCCGCCTGATCGCGCGAGCGCGGCGCACCGACCTCAGACCTGCGCCATCCCGCCGTCGACGAAGAACTCGATCCCGTTGACGAAGCTGGCCGCGTCCGAGGCGAGGAAGGCCACGGCCTTGCCGATCTCCGCCGGTTCGCCCAGGCGGCCGAGCGGCACCTGCGAAGCGAGGGCGTCGAACAGGCCCTGGCGCGCCTCGTCGGGTACCAGCCCGCCCAGACCGGGCGTGCGGACCGGGCCGGGGCTCACGGCGTTGACGCGGATGCCGCGGTCCTTCAGGTCCAGCGCCCACGACCGCGCGAAGTTGCGCACCGCGGCCTTGCTGGCGCTGTAGACGCTGAAGGCCGCCGTGCCCTGGATCGACGTGGTCGACGAGGTGAGGATGACCGACGCCCCGTTGCTCAGCAGCGGCAGCGCCTTCTGCACGGTGAACAGCACGCCTCGCACGTTGGTGCCGAAGATGCGGTCGAAGTGCTCTTCGGTGATCGCGCCCAGCGGCAGCATGTCGCCGCCGCCCGCATTGGCGAAAAGGATGTCGAGCCGGCCCGCGCTCTTCGCGATCTGTGCATAGACCGTGTCGAGTTCGGCCAGCACCGATGCATCCGCACGGATGCCCGTCGCAGCGGGGCCGAGCGTCGCCACCGCGGCGTCGAGTTCCGCCTGCCGGCGGCCGGTGATGAAGACGCGGGCGCCCTGGGCTACCAGTTCTTGTGCGGCGCCCAGGCCGATGCCGGTGCTGCCGCCAGTGACCAGTGCGATCTTTCCGTCGAGGGGCTTGTTCATGGTGTGTTCCTTTCGTCGATGTGGGTGGGCGCGTGCATGGCCTGCCGGTCCGGCTCGGTCTGCGTGCAACGCATGGCCATGAATGTAGGCATCGATCATTCGAAGAAAAATGACGGCCAATGGAATGACTATCCATGTGCATGGATAATCCGCGCGACGCCGGGAAGGGACACCGATGGATCAACTGCAGGCCATGCGCGCCTTCACCCGCGTCGTCGAGGCGGGCAGCTTCACGCGCGCCGCCGACTCGCTGGACATGCCCAATGCCACGGTGAGCAAGCTGGTCCAGGACCTCGAGGCGCACCTGGGCGCACGGCTGCTGCAGCGGACCACGCGCAAGCTCACCGTCACGCGCGAGGGGCACGACTACTACGCCAAGGCACTGCGCGTGCTGCGCGACCTGGACGACATCGACGCCTCCTTCAACCTCGCGCGCGGCAAGCCGCGCGGACAGCTGCGCATCGATGTGGGCGGCTCGACGGCGCGCGACGTGCTCATCCCGCTGCTGCCCGATTTCGTGGCGCGCTTCCCGGACATCCGCATCGACCTGGGCGTGTCCGACCGTGCTGTCGACCTGGTCGGCGACAACGTCGACTGCGTGATCCGCGGCGGCCCGCTCGACAGCTCCTCGCTCGTGGCGCGTTCGCTGGGCGAGGCGGTGATGGTTACCTGCGCCGCCCCTCAGTACCTGAAGCAGTACGGCGTGCCGGCCTACCCCGAGGAACTCAAGAACGGCCACCGGCTCGTCAGCTATGTCTCGGCGCTCAACGGGCGGGCCGTGCCCTTTCGCTTCCTGCATCGCGGCGAGAAGTCCGAACTCAAGCTCGAGCACCGTTTCGGCGTCAACGAGAGCAACGCGCACCTGGCTGCAGGCCTTGCCGGGCTGGGCATCATCCAGACCTTCGCCTACGCCGCCGGGCCTGCGTTGGGGGCAGGCGCCCTGGTGGAGGTCCTGCGCCGCTGGCGGCCATCGCCGTACCCCTTCCACGTCGTCTATCCGCACCACCGGCATGTGACCCATCGGCTGCGCGTGTTCATCGACTGGCTGGTTGAGCGCTTTCCGGCTGCGGTCGGTGGCGGCTTGCCGCCTTGACGCGCGCCCACGCAGCGCGGGTGGGCCGGCGTTTCGCCGACGCGTCCGCCGGCAGCATGGCGGGGCCCGTCACCGCCGGCCGGTGGCACTGCCGCGCCCGCAGAATCGGGGCATGACGACCAAGATCACCCTCTGCCTCACCGACACCAAGGCCGCCCCCTGGATCGAGGGCTTGCGCGCGGCGCTGCCCGATGCCGACATCAGCGACTGGCAACCCGGCGCGCCGCAGGCCGACTTCGCGATCGTGTGGGCGCCGCCCCAGGCCTTCATCGACGAACAGGCCGCGGGCCTGAAGGCCATGTTCAACATCGGCGCCGGCGTCGACGCCATCCTGGCCCGGCAGCTCCCGCCCGACCTGAAGGTGGTGCGCCTGGACGATGCCGGCATGTCGGTGCAGATGGCGGAGTACGTGTGCCATGCGCTGATCCGCCACTTCCGCGAATTCGACGTGTATGAGGCCGAGGCGCGGCAGGGTCGCTGGGTCTACCGCAAGCCGCTGGAGCGCTCCGACTTCCCGGTCGGCATCCTGGGGCTGGGCGTGCTGGGCCAACGTGTCGCGAAGGCCGTGCAGCAGTTCGAGTTCCCGGTGCTGGGCTGGAGCCGCACGCCCAAGGCCATCAAGGGCGTGCGCACCTTCGCGGGCGAGGCGCGCCTGGGCGACTTCCTGGTCGGCACGCGCGTGCTGGTGAACCTGCTGCCGCTGACCGACGCCACGCGCGGCATCCTCAACCGGCAGACGCTTTCGGCCCTGCGGCCGGGCGGCTACCTGATCCACATCGCGCGCGGCGGCCATCTGGTCGAGGAAGACCTGATTCCGTTGATCGAGTCCGGCCAGCTCGCCGGCGCCACGCTCGACGTGTTCCAGCAGGAGCCGCTGCCCGCCGAGCACCCGTTCTGGCGCCACCCGAAGATCGCCGTGACGCCGCATGCCTCGGCCCGCACGCTGCGGCGCGAGACCATCGCGCAGATCGCCGGCAAGATCGGCGCGCTTTCGCGCGGCGATCCGATTGCGGGCGTGGTGAACCTCGAACGCGGGTATTGAACGCTCCCAAGGCCGGGCTGTGCCCAGCCCGGTCCCCGCGGCGAACAAGACGACCCGGGGCGGCTCAGCGTTTTGTCGAGAGTCGGCGCAACAAAACCCTTGGCTCGCCCGGGGTCGCCTGACGTGGGCTGGGCAAGCGGCGCCTGCGCGCACACACTGGCAGTTCCACCGACACGAGGAGCCGCCGCATGAACAACGATCTCTCCCTGCCGAATCCGTCGCGCCGCCGGGTGGGCATCGCCTGCACTGCCGCCATCTGCCTGGCCATCGCGCCGCTGGCGCAGGCCCACCACGGCTGGTCCTGGGCCGACAGCGAGCAGATGACGCTGGACGGGCAGATCGAGCGCATCTCGATGGCCCCGCCGCATCCGACGCTGCACGTGAAGGCCGCCGACGGCGTTTGGCAGGTCGACCTGGGCAACCCGTCGCAGACCGAGCGCTCCGGCTTCACCGTCACCACCGCCAAGGTCGGTGACGCGATCGTGGTGCTGGGCAACCGCGACAAGGACCGCCAGCAGCGCCACATGAAAGCGGTGCGCATCACGCTGGCCGGCAAGAACTACGACATGTACCCGGAAAGGATCAAGGAGTAGCGCTGGCGCCATGCCCGAGCCGGTGCCGCCCATCCTCGACGCCCTCGGCCGCTGGCCCGGTGCGCAATGGTTGCAGGGTTCGGGCACGGCCTACCTGGTCGTCAACGCGCTGCACATCCTGGGCATCGGGCTGCTGGTCGGCGCGATCCTGCCGCTGGATCTGCGGCTGGCCGGCTTCTTTCGCGGCGTGCCACTGGCGCCGCTGGCCGCTTTCCTGTCGCGCTGCGCCGCCGTGGGCGTGGTGCTGGCGCTGTCGACCGGCGTCTGGCTCTTCACGGTGAAGCCGGCGGATTACTGGGTCAACACCGCCTTCCGCATCAAGGTGCTGCTGCTCGTGATGGCGCTGCTCAATGTGGCGTGGCAGCACCGCAGCGGCCTGCTGGCGCGGGCGGCGGCATCGGGTGCGGTGTCGGCGGGCATGCGGCTGCGGGCGCTGGCCTCGTGCGCGCTGTGGCTCGCGGTGCTGCTGGCGGGGCGCTGGATCGGCTTTCTCTGAGCCGCCCGACTGGCAGCATTTGCAACCCACTTGGCACGCAATGGCAAGGCATTTGGCGTAGGCTCGCTTCCCATGCGCCGGTGGCCCGTGGCTGCGCAGGCGCCTGTCCAACGACCTGCGAGACATGCCCATGCCCCTTCCCACCCGCGTCCGCCTCATCGACGTCGGCCCGCGCGATGGCCTGCAGAACGAGAAGCAGCCGGTGCCCGCCGCCATCAAGATCGAACTCGTGCACCGCCTGCAGGACGCGGGCCTGCGCGAGATCGAAGTCACCAGCTTCGTCAGCCCCAAGTGGGTGCCGCAGATGGGCGACAACGCTGAGGTGATGCATGGCATCCGCCGCCGCGAGGGCGTGCGCTACTCGGTGCTCACGCCCAACATGAAGGGCTTCGAGGCCGCGATCGCCGCGCCGCGCGCCGAGTGGCCCGACGAGATCGTCGTCTTCGGCGCCGCCAGCGAGGCCTTCAGCCAGAAGAACATCAACTGCTCGATCGCCGAAAGCATCGAGCGCTTCGCGCCCGTGGTCGAGGCCGCGCGCGCCAAGGGCATCGCGGTGCGCGGCGCGATGAGCTGCACCGTCGGCTGCCCGTACGAGGGCGACATCGCACCCGAGAAGGTGGGCTATCTGGCCGGGCTCATGAAGGGCATCGGCGTGGCGCGCGTGGACGTGGCCGACACCATCGGCGTCGGCACACCGCGCAAGGTGCAGGCGGCGCTGGAGGCCACGCTGGCGCATTTCTCCGTCGACGAGGTTTCGGGCCATTTCCACGACACCTACGGCCAGGCGCTGTCGAACACGCTGGCGGCGCTGGAGTTGGGCGTGTGGAACCACCAGTCGTCGGTGGCCGGCCTGGGCGGCTGCCCGTACGCCAAGGGCGCGACAGGCAACGTCGCGACCGAGGACGTGGTCTACATGCTGCACGGCATGGGCATCGACACCGGCATCGACCTCGACGCGCTGATCGACACCGGCGTGTTCATCAGCCAGGCGCTGGGCCGCGAGCCCAACTCCCGCGCCTCGAAGGCGATCCGCACCAAGCGAGCGAGCTGAAGGGCCGGGCCGCGCGCGCGGTGCGGGATCGTAACGAACGTGACGAATTCGGCCGCAGCGCCCGTCTGGCGGGCGCTGCAGGCCGATTGCACTTTGGCCTTCAGCGCCCGAATGCGCGCAGCCCGAGCAGCAATACGACCGCCGCTGCGAGCATCAGCGTGCTCCACTGCCAGAAGCGAACCGGGTGCCGCTCCACCAGCGGCAGCGTGCCGGTGCGCAGGAAGGCGGGCCCTGGCTGGTGCAGGTCGAACACGAACTCGGACACCGTTTCCTGCCGCCGCACTGGGTCCGGCTGCAGGGCCTTGTGCAGCACCGCGTCCAGCCAGGGCGGCAGCTCGGGCCGGAACTGCCGCAGCGGCACGTAGCGCAGCCGGCGCACGTCGGCTGGTGTGCGCACGCGCGCGGCATCCAGGCCGTAGGGCAACTGGCCAGTGAGCAGGTGGTAGGTGAGCACGGCCAGCGCGAACAGGTCCGAGCGCTCGCTGCCGCCGGGGCCGACGAAGTACTCCGGCGCGGTGTACTGCAGCGTCCCGACCGGCGCAGCCGATTCCGGCGCGGCACCGGCCTCCGCCAGGCCCGCCACATGCACGGCACCGAGGTCGATGAGGCGCGCGGTGCCGCTGCGGTCGATCATCACGTTCTCCAGGCGCAGGTCCTGGTGCAGCATCTCGCGCCGGTGCAGCGCCTGCAGCCCCTGCGCGATTTGCGCGACCAGCCTGCGCACGGCATCGAGGGACGGCCGGGGATGGTCCACCTGCCACTGCGCGAGGGTGCTGCCCTCGATGTACGCCATCGCCACGCAAAGGTGGCGGCGCGGGCGCTCGGCCGCCGCGGCGCGCACTACGTGCGGGCTGTCGATGCGCCGCGCCACCCATTCCTCCAGCGCGAAGCGGTCGAGTTGCGCCGGCTGCTCGCGCAACTCGGAGGCCGGCACTTTCAGCGCCGCGGGCTCGCCGGTGGCCTCGTCGGTCGCCAGCCAGACCTGGCTGCGCGCGCTCTGGTGCAGTTCGCGCACGAGCGTGAAGCCCTCGAAGGACTGCCCGGCCGACAGCGCGGGCGGCCACGCCAGGCCTTCGCGGGCGGCGATGTGCAGCGGGGCGTCGGGCGGCGGCAGTGCGTCCACGCGCAGCAGCTGCACGGTGGCGTCGTCCTCGCTGCCGCGCGCGCGGGCCTGCGCGACCAGCGCCTGCGCCGCGGCATCGAGCGCATCGCCGCAGCCCGCGAGCGCCGCCTGCACGGTGGCAACGTCGAGGCCGGCATGAGCGCCGTCGGTGGCCAGCAGGTACAACTCGCCGGCCTCGGCTTCCCAGCAGTCGTAGTCGATCTCCAGGTGCGGCCCGACGCCGAGCGCGCGGGCCAGGTACGACTCCGCGGATGACAGGTGGACGCGGTGGTCCTGCGTGAGCTGCTCTAGCGCCTGCGCATGCACCCGGTACACCCGCGCATCGCCCACGTGCAGCAGGTGCAGCCGCCGGCCCTTGAGGACCAGGGCGCTGAAGGTGCAGACCTGGCCGCGGTCGCGCTCGAAACGGGCATCGCCACGCAGGTTCTGCGCATGCAGCCAGGCGTTGGTGGCGGCCAGCACCTGCTGCGCCGAGCGGCGCGTGGACCAGGCCTCCGACGTGGCGTAGTAGTCGTCGAGGAAGCAGCGCACCGCCGCGGCGCTCGCGACCTGGCTCACGGCACTGGAGCCGATGCCGTCGGCCAGCGCGAGCGCAATGCCCTTCGTGGCCAGCAGGTGGCCGGCGGGCAGCATCGCGCCGTGGAAGTCCTGGTTCGGTCCCGCGTGGCCCGCAGCGGAATGCTGGCCGATGGCGACGCGCAGGCTGTCCGCCATCGTGGCCGGGCTCAGGCGGTGGCGCGCGGAGCGGTGCTATGGGCGGCGGTCGGCGCGGTGGTCGTCACCACCCGCTTGGGCGCCGTCTTGTAGTGCGTGGAGTACAGCGTGGCGCCGACGAAGGTCAGGCCGCCGACCAGGTTGCCCAGCACGGTGGGGATCTCGTTCCAGATGAAGTAGTCCATCAGCGTGAAGTTGCCGCCCAGCATCAGGCCGGTGGGGAACAGGAACATGTTGACGATGGAGTGTTCGAAGCCCATGTAGAAGAACACCATGATCGGCATCCACATGGCGATCGCCTTGCCCGACACGCTGGTGGACATCATGGCGGCGACCACGCCGGTGGACACCATCCAGTTGCACATCACCGCGCGGATGAACAGCGTGAGCATGCCGGCCGCGCCATGGGCCGAGTAGCCGAGCGTGCGGCCCTCGCCGATGTGGCCGAGCTTCTGGCCGATGGCGTTGGGGGCCTCGGAGAAGCCGAAGGTGAAGATGATGGCCATGAACACGGCCACCGTCAGCGCGCCGGCGAAGTTGCCGGCGAAGACCAGCCCCCAGTTGCGCCACACGCTGCGCCAGGTGGCGCCGGGGCGCTTGTCGATCACGGCCAGCGGCGCCAGCGTGAACACGCCGGTCAGCAGATCGAAGCCCATCAGGTACAGCATGATGAAGCCGACCGGGAACAGCATCGCACCGACCAGCGCATTGCCCGTGTTGACGGTCACGGTGACCGCGAAGGCGGCCGCGAGCGCGAGGATGGCGCCGGCCATGTAGGAACGGATCAGCGTGTCGCGGGTGGACATCAGCAGCTTGGATTCGCCGGCATCGACCATCTTGGTCACGAATTCGGCAGGGGCGAGGTAGGCCATGTGATTTCTCCTGGAGGGGATTGGCAGTGGAATGCCGTTCAGGCGGACGGGACGAGCGAGACGAGGACGCGGCCGCCATCGGTGCGCACGGCGTGGGCGCGGACCGAGTGTTCGGCCGCTTCGAGGCACTCGCCGGTGGCGAGGTCGAAGTGGTTCTTGTAGAGCGGCGAAGCGACGACGATGCGCTCGCCGAGGTTGCCGACCAGGCCGCGCGACAGCACGCTGGCGCCGGACTTGGGGTCGACGTTGTCGATCGCGTAGAGGCGTTCCGCACCGACGCGGAACACCGCGACGTGGCGGCCCTGGACGCGGGCGCAAACGCCGGTGTCGGGCAGGATGTCGTCGACGCGGCACACGGGCGTCCAGCCCGTGGCGGTCTCCAGGGTCCATTCGGGGGCAGGCATGTTCATGGTGGGGTCCTTTCGGGGCGGTGGCTCAGGCCGGCGTGGGCTCGCCGGCGGCGCGCTCTTCGGCGCGGGCGGGGCGGATCTGCCCGCGCTCGTTGACGAACACGATGTGCTCGTCCGGCTTGTCGCTGTTGACGAAGCTGCGGAAGCGCTGGCGCACCTCGGGCGTGGTCACGGCGGTCTTCCATTCGCACTGGTAGGTGTCGACCACGTGCTGCATCTGGGCTTCGAGCTCGGCGCCCAGGCCCAGGCTGTCGGCGATCAGCACGTCCTTGAGGTAGTCCAGCCCGCCTTCGAGCGACTCGCGCCAGGTGCTGGTGCGCTGGAGCCGGTCGGCGGTGCGCACGTAGAACATCAGGAAGCGGTCGATCAGGCGGATCAGCTCGGCCTTGGAGAGGTCGGACGCGATGAGCTCGGCATGTCGCGGCTTCATGCCGCCGTTGCCGCAGACATACAGGTTCCAGCCCTTGTCGGTGGCGATGATGCCCACGTCCTTGCCCTGCGCTTCGGCGCATTCGCGGGTGCAGCCCGAGACGCCGAACTTGATCTTGTGCGGCGCGCGCAGGCCCTTGTAGCGGTTCTCCAGCTCCACCGCGAGGCCCACCGAGTCGTCCACGCCGTAGCGGCACCAGGTGCTGCCCACGCAGCTCTTCACCGTGCGCAGCGACTTGCCGTAGGCATGGC
Organism: Pseudomonadota bacterium; assembly: GCA_018241185.1. Lineage (GTDB taxonomy): Bacteria > Pseudomonadota > Gammaproteobacteria > Burkholderiales > Burkholderiaceae_C > Xenophilus. Next base: position 52,101 of record JAFEEH010000194.1, read on the forward strand.
CCGACTCGAAGCCGGCGGCGATCAGCTCTTCCCAGATCAGCGGCAGCTGCTCCAGCCGCGCACCGAACATGTCGACCCGCGCGCCGCCCGTCACCTTGGTGTAGAGGCCGTACTTCTTGGCCACCGTGCCC
>JAFEEH010000195.1 GCA_018241185.1 Pseudomonadota bacterium
CCCTCCCCGAATGCGCCGGCGCACGGGCACCGGCCGCACCGATGGCGGCCGGCGCGGCGGGCGGCGCCGGCGGCACGGCCGGGATCACGCTGCCGTCCGGCCGAACGTAGAGCGTCATCGCCGGCGTGGTGGTGCGCATCTTGATCTGCTCCTTGGCCAGGCGTTCGACGCGCAGCGGCGTGGCCTGCGCGCGCTTCTCGACCTGCAGGCGCTCGAACTCGGTCTCGAGCACGCGCGACTCGCTCTGCGCCTTGTAGTACTGGGTGTAGAGCTGGCGCGACTGGTACTGCGTGTGCACCAGGAACATGGCGGTGGCAAGCACGGCCAACAGCAGCAGCAGGTTCAGGCGCGTGATCATCGGGCGCCTCCGGCCGGCTCGGCGTCAGTGCGCTCGGCCACGCGCAGGATGGCGCTGCGTGCGCGCGGATTGGCCTGCACCTCGGCCTCGGACGGCTTGATGCGCCCGAGGGCGCGCAGCTTCATCGCCTTGGGCGCGGCAAAGGGCGCCCGCCGGTCGTAGACCTCGCGCGAATGCGTGGCGATGAATTGCTTGACGATGCGGTCTTCCAGCGAATGGAAGCTGATCACCGCCAGCCGGCCTCCGGGTTGCAGCACGGTCAGGCTCGCCTCTAGCGCCTGTTGCAGCTCTTCAAGCTCGGCGTTGATGAAAATCCGAAGAGCCTGAAATGTGCGCGTTGCAGGGTTCTGGCCCGGCTCGCGGGTTTTGACCGTGCCAGCCACGAGCTCGGCCAGTTCGGCGGTGGTTGAAATTGGGCCCCGTTCCTGTCGGCGAGCAGCAATCGCCTTTGCAATCTGAACAGCAAACCGTTCTTCGCCATAGTCACGAATCACCTCTGCAATCTGCTGTGGTTCGGCCGTTGCCAGCCAGTCGGCCACGCTCTGGCCGCGCGTGGTGTCCATGCGCATGTCCAGCGGGCCGTCGAAACGAAAAGAAAAACCCCGTGCGGGGTCGTCGATCTGCGGGGAGCTGACACCGAGGTCCATCAGGACGCCGGCCACGCTGCCCGGCGGCAGCGCCCCCAGCGCCGCGAATCCCTCGTGCCGGATGGAAAAACGCGCATCGGGGATGCGCGCTGCTTCGGCCACCGCTTCCGCGTCCTTGTCGAACGCGATCAACCGGCCCTCGCGCGCCAGCCGCGAGAGCAGCAGCCGCGCATGCCCGCCACGGCCGAAGGTCGCATCCACGAAGGTGCCCAGGCAAGCGCCGTCGGGCGCGGTCGGCGCCGCTGCGAGGACGGCGTCGACCGTCTCGTTCAGCAACACAGTCGTGTGGGTCAGAGGAAGGCTCACGCTCGGACCCCATCAGAACGCGAGGTCCTGCAGCGCCTGCGGGTCCATGGCCGCGAGGGCCTCGGCTTCCTTGGCGTCGTGCGTGGCCTTGTCCCACAGCTCGAAATGCGTGCCCATGCCCAGCAGCAGGGTGTCGCGCGCGATGTTGGCGGCGGCACGCAGCTCGGGCGACACCAGCACGCGGCCGGTGCCGTCCATCTCCACGTCCATGGCGTTACCCAGGAACAGGCGCTTGTACCACTGGGCGTTCATGGGCAGCGCCGCGATCTTGTCGCGGAACTTCTCCCACTCGGGGCGCGGGAAGATCATCAGACAGCCATGGGGATGCCGCGTGATGGTGAGCTGTCCGCTGGCCGTCGCGAGCAGGACGTCACGATGCCGGGTCGGCACCGACAGCCGTCCCTTGGCATCCAGACTCAGCGATGAAGCGCCCTGAAACACGACCACGAAACCCCGATTTGGCAGTTGCCGGGCCCCGGGACGGGGTTTGCCGACACTTTTTCCCACTTAACTGCACTTTTTTGCACTGTAGCAGGAAACGCCTACCGCACAACGGGTGGGTCGCGCTATTTTTTGTAATGGAATCAACGACTTAGCGAAGATTTCGCGAAAAGATTTCGAGCGAAAAGTCGTTTGAAAGTAAGCACTTAGCCGGCGCAATGAAAGTGATGCTTCAAGCGCGCCGGCCAAACGGCCGATGTCAGAGGATGAAACGCGAGAGGTCTTCGTCGTGACTTACTTCCGAAAGCCGTCCATCGACGTAGGCGGCATCGATGCGCACGCTCTGGCCCTGGAGGCGGGCGGCATCGAAGCTCACCTCGTCGAGCAGGCGCTCCATCACGGTCGACAGCCGGCGGGCGCCGATGTTCTCGGTGCGCTCGTTCACTTCGAAGGCGATGCTGGCCAGGCGCGTGATGCCGTCGGGTGTGAAATCCAGCGTCACGCCTTCGGTCGCCAGCAGCGCCTGGTACTGCTTGACGAGCGAGGCGCGCGTCTGCGTCAGGATGCTCTCGAAATCGGCCACCGACAGCGACTGCAGCTCGACGCGGATCGGGAAGCGCCCCTGCAGTTCGGGAATGAGGTCGCTCGGCTTGCTCAGGTGGAAGGCACCGCTGGCGATGAAGAGGATGTGGTCCGTGCGCACCACGCCGTACTTCGTCGTGACGGCCGTGCCCTCGACCAGGGGCAGCAGGTCACGCTGCACGCCCTGGCGCGACACGTCGGCGCCCTGCGCCTCGCTGCGCGTGGCCACCTTGTCGATCTCGTCGATGAAGACGATGCCGTTCTGCTCGGCGTTGGCGATGGCCTGTGCGCGCACGTCGTCCTCGTTGAGAAGCTTGCCCGCCTCCTCGTCGGTCAACAGCCGCAGTGCCTCGGCGATCTTGAGCTTGCGGGTCTTGCGCTTGCCTTGGCCGAACTGGCTGAACATGCCCTTGAGCTGCTCCGTCATCTCCTCCATGCCGGCCGGACCCATGATTTCCAGGGGCGCACGAACCTCGGCGACCTCGATCTCGATCTCCTTGTCGTCGAGTTGCTTCTCGCGCAGCTTCTTGCGAAAAGCCTGGCGCGTGGCGTTGGCGCTGTCACCGGTAGCGCGGCCTTCGGCATCACGCGCGGCGGGCAGCAGCACGTCGAGGATGCGCTCCTCGGCCGCGTCCTCGGCCCGCATCCGGACCTTGGCGCTCTCGGCCTCGCGGGTCTGCTTGACCGAGATCTCGGCCAGGTCGCGAATGATCGAATCCACGTCCTTGCCGACGTAGCCGACCTCGGTGAACTTGGTGGCCTCGACCTTGATGAAAGGCGCATCGGCCAGGCGGGCGAGCCGCCGGGCGATCTCGGTCTTGCCCACTCCCGTGGGGCCGATCATGAGGATGTTCTTGGGCGTGATCTCGTGGCGCAGCTTGTCGTCGACCTGCTGGCGGCGCCAGCGGTTGCGCAGCGCGATGGCGACGGCCCGCTTGGCCTGCGGCTGGCCGACGATGTGGTTGTCGAGTTCGGAGACGATTTCCTGGGGGGTCATGGACATGATGCAACCGGGTTCAAGAACAGCCGAACGCAGAGGTCGCAGAGATTTCGCAAGAAGCGCAGAAGAAACCAAAACCAATGTCGGTATTCCTTCTGCGACCTCTGCGCCACCTTTGCGGCCTCTGCGTCCGGCTGCCCGTATTCAAAGGGTTTCGACGGTGTGGTGCATGTTGGTGTAGATGCACAGCTCGCCCGCGATCTCGAGCGACTTCTTCACCACCTCGTGCGCCGGCAGTTCGGTGTTGTCGATCAGCGCCTTGGCCGCCGACTGCGCATAGGCGCCGCCCGAGCCGATGGCCACGATGCCTCCTTCGGGCTCCAGCACGTCGCCGTTGCCGGTGATGATGAGCGAGGTGGTCGCGTCCGCCACAGCCAGCATCGCCTCGAGCCGGCGCAGCACACGGTCGGTGCGCCAGTCCTTGGTCAGCTCGATGGCTGCGCGGGCCAGGTGGCCCTGGTGCTTCTCCAGCTTGGCCTCGAAGCGCTCGAAGAGGGTGAAGGCATCGGCCGTCGCCCCCGCGAACCCCGCCAGCACCTTGCCGTGGTAGAGACGGCGCACCTTCCGCGCCGACCCCTTGATGACGATGTTGCCGAGCGTGACCTGCCCGTCCCCGCCGATGGCGACCTGATCGCCCTGGGGGGTCTTGCGGCGAACGCTGACGATGGTGGTTCCGTGAAACTGTTCCATCGTAGGGACATGGGGCCGCCCGGGGCGGTTGCAAGGGCCAGGCGCCGGCCGCGCACCGACGGCGCCAATCAGTGCCGCGGGCTCAGCAGGGCGTGGTCCGCGACGCCAGCGAGACGGAACAGGGCGAACAGCAGACGATGCAAGTCCACCAGTTCGACGCGCTGGCCCCGGGCGTCGCGCGCCATGACCCATGTCAGCAAGGCACCGACGCCCGCGAAATCCGCCCGCACCAATGCCGCGCACGAAATGGTGGGGGCCTGCGCCTCGGCCAGTTCGGCATCCAGCCGCTGCCAGATCCCCGTCGACTCGCCCGCAAGCTCACCCGACAGCCGCGCAGGCTCGGCCTGCGCCTGATCGGCGACCGGCGCATCGTCCATCATGCGCAAGCCGCCGGGGCGGCTCTGCCGAGGCGGATCGAGCGAGGCGTACTGCCCCACCGGCTCCTGCCAGGCGGGCGGCGACACCTCGTAGGTGATGCAGTAGTTCAGGGCCACCAGCTCGAAGTCCTCGCCCAGATGCATGGCGCGCAGCACGGCCAGGTACAGCTGCCACCAGGCGAGGTCGGTGCTGCGATCGGTCAGCGGCGTGGCTTCGGCCAGGACGCCGACCAGCCGCTCGGCACCCGCAAAGCGCAACTGCACGGGGGAGTCGCCCCAGTGCGCGAACAAGGTCGCCAGCGGCGCGACCGCCGCGGGATCGATGCGTCCCAGTGCGCGCCAGTCGATGCGCCACACCGCGCCAGCGCGTGAAAGGGCCTGCGTCAGATCGACCAGGCCATCGCGGTTCAATTCCGTAGGGCAGTACCAGTCGACACCGCTGTCCGCCTGTGCCTCCACGCCCGCCTGGACGTTGCGGGCCAGAAGGCGCAGCGATACCCACTCGGGCGCCGGGCGCTTGAAACGTTGGGCATAGCGGGTGCTGGCCGCGCCGAACTTCTCGGCATCTCCCGTCGCCCTGTACAGGTCGAGCAGAGCGCGCCAGGTCTCGTCGTGATCGGCATAGGGGCCGCTGCCGGCCACGGCCTGGAGCAGGATGGCCTCCGCGCCGGCGTCGTCACCGTGCGCGAACCGGATCGCCGCCTGGTCCAGGGCCGTCTCCGCGGCGAACTGCGATGCGCCGGGATTGGATGCGGCCGGTTCCGAATCGGCCTGCAGCGGGGGCGGCGCACCGGGCGCGGTATCGGCATAGGCGCGTGCGTGTTGCGCCGCCAGCGGATCGGGCGCCGACGCCGCACCGCCGGGCGCGCCTTCGCCTTGCGGGCGCCCCTTCCACCACTGCTGCGACATCTGCTCCTCGATCTCGTCGATCTTCTTGAGCGTGAGCGCCCGGCCATCGGTCTTGCCGGAGGTGTTGAGGTTGAAGGATGACGGGGAGCCGCCCTGCTCGCGGGCGCCGGCCGCCTCGCGCTGGCGCAGCTTGCGCAGCATGTCGAACTCGCGCCGACGCACGAAATCGTTGCGCTGGCGGCGCTCGATCATCTCCTTGAGCGCTTCGCGGCTGTAACCGGCCTCGACCGGCGCTTCCTGGCCCCCCGAAGCATCCAGCTCCGACCAATCCTTCAGCGGATTGCGGACGAACTTCGCCACCTTGGACAGGAGGCGGTTGCCGTCTTCCTTGGCCATCGGATGGTCGGTCGGATGGGGCCCGGGAACTCAGTCCCCGAACATCTTCTGCTTGAGCTCGCGGCGCTGCTGGGCCTCGAGCGACAGCGTGGCGGTGGGCCGGGCCAGCAGGCGGCCGACGCCGATGGGCTCGCCGGTTTCGTCGCAGTAGCCGTAGTCGCCCGCATCGATGCGCGCGATGGACTGCTCGATCTTCTTGAGCAGCTTGCGCTCGCGGTCGCGGGTGCGCAGTTCGAGGGCATGTTCTTCCTCGATGGTGGCGCGGTCGGCCGGATCGGGCACCACGACGGTGTCCTCGCGCAGGTGCTCGGTCGTCTCGCCGGCGTTGTCGAGGATGCCCTGCTTGAGCTGCTGCAGCTTCAGGCGGAAGAACGCCATCTGCTTGTCGTTCATGTACTCGCTGTCGGGCATCGCGATGACCTCGGCGTCGGTCAGTTCCTCGGCCGATTTGGATTTCCAGTTGTTCGCGAGCTTGGGATCTTTCTTGACAGCCATGGGCGGCGGCGGAACGAGTGCGGTGGACATGGTCTGTGTGAAGCTGGCCTTGGCGGCGGTGGAGGCCACCGCCTGCGGCATGGATGGAACGGTCAACTGCGTCAGGCGGGCCGAGGCGCGCGCGCGGGGAGGCACCCCGGGGGCGGGGGCCGGCGCCGGAGCGACCACGGGTGCGGGGGCGGCGGCGGCCTTCGCGGGCTTGGGCGCGTCCTGCACCTTGGCCGCGGCAGGCGCAGCCGGCTTGCGGACCGGCGCCTTGGCGGCGGTCGCGGGCGTGGCCTTGGCGGCGGGTTTCTTCACGGTCGCTGGCTCCTTGGATTGGCTGGAACGCGCTGTCACTGGTGCTGTCTCCTCCCAAGGGCGTCCTGCGGGCAGGTGCCTCGCGGTCGCCGACGTTGTCAGGGGTGCGTGCCAGTGGCGGCTCACGGGGTTATACCCCCGAACAAGGCCACGGACGTGCGCCAAACTGGGCCGAAAGCCATGGCCCCGCCACTCGCGTGGCGGGAGCCGGCCCCCGGAACAGGCGCGCGATTGTATAGAGAAAGAACTCGGCCGCCAGACCGGGGCGCACCCCAGGCTGTGGAGGCTTCAACCCCCTGCGCCGACGGTCAGACCAGGCACTGGTCCAGGCCCTGCTCCAGGATCTCGCGCGGCAGTTCGATGCCGATGAACACCATGCGGCTCTGGCGTGGCTCGCCCTCGCCCCACTCGGGGCCCAGGTCGCTGCCCATGAGCTGGTGCACACCCTGGAAGATCACCTTGCGCGCCGTGCCCTTCATGTCGAGCACGCCCTTGTAGCGCAGCATGCGCGGGCCGTAGATGTTGACGATGGCGCCCAGGAAGTCCTCGAGCTTGGCCGGGTCGAAGGGTCGGTCCGCCTTGTAGACGAAGCTCTTGACGTCGTCGTCGACGTGGTGGTGGTGCCCGTGGCCTTCGTGCGCGTGCGAGGGGTGGTCGCAGTGCTCGCCGTGCACATGGTCGTGATCGTGGTCGTGGTCGTGGTCGTCTTCCTTGAGGAAGTCCGGGTCGATGTCGAGCTTGGCGTTGAGGTTGAAGCCGCGCAGGTCGAACACCTGGGCCAGCGGCACCTCGCCGAAATGCACCTTCTGGATCGGCGCGCGCGGGTTCATGTGCTTGACGCGGTGGATCAGCGCATCGGCCACCTCGGCGGCCACCAGGTCGGTCTTGGACAGGAAGATCTGGTCGGCGAAGCCCACCTGGCGGCGCGCCTCCTGGCGATCGTTGAGCTGCTGGGCGGCATGCTTGGCGTCCACCAGCGTGAGGATCGAGTCGAGCAGATAGCTCTCGGCGATCTCGTCGTCCATGAAGAAGGTCTGCGCCACCGGGCCGGGGTCGGCCAGGCCGGTGGTCTCGATCACGACGCGGTCGAAATCCAGCTCGCCCTTGCGCTTCCTGGCCGCCAGCGTCTGCAGCGCCTCGCGCAGGTCTTCGCGGATCGTGCAGCAGATGCAGCCGTTGCTCATCTGCACGATCTGCTCCTTGCTCTCGGTCACGAGGATGTCGGAGTCGATGTTCTCCTCGCCGAACTCGTTCTCGATCACGGCGATCTTCTGGCCGTGCGCCTCGGTCAGGATGCGCTTGAGCAGGGTTGTCTTGCCGGAGCCGAGAAAGCCGGTGAGGATGGTGGCGGGGATGAGGGCCATGGGGAAGCTCCGGGAATGCGAAAGGCGGAAAGTTTAGGCCTCGGGGAAAAGGCGTGCGGCGCGGCATTGAATTCGGACTTCCGGACGCAGAGGGCGCAGAAGTTCCGCAGAGGACGCAAAAGGAACTGTCCAAGAAATTTCAGTGGTCTTCTTTTGCGTTCTCTGCGAAACCTTTGCGCCCTCTGCGTCCGGAAGTCCGTCTTCAGGGCTTGCGCACCACCACCAGCCCCTTGAGGTACTCGCCCTCCGGGAATTCGATGGTCATGGGGTGGTCCGGCGCCGCGCCGAGGCGCTCGGCGATGTAGCCGTCCACGCCGGCGTCGAGGCCGGCCGAGGCGACGATCTTGTGGAACAGGTCGGCCGAGATGCCGCCCGAGCAGCTGAAGGTGAGCAGCACGCCGCCCGGTGGCAGCAGCTTGAAGGCCAGGCGGTTGATGTCCTTGTAGGCGCGGGCGGCCCGTTCCGCATGGGCCACGGTGGGCGCGAACTTGGGCGGGTCGAGCACGATGGCGTCGAACTGGCGGCCCTCGTCGATGAAGCGGCGCAGCGTCGCGTTCACGTCGGCGTCGAGGAATTCGGTGCGCGCACCGTCCAGCCCGTTGAGCGCCAGGTGCGACCGGGCGCGCTCCAGCGCCGGCAGCGACGAATCGACCGACACCAGTTCGGCACCCGCCAGCGCACCCACTGACGCCAGGCCGCTCGCCGCCGCGACGGTGAAACCTCCGGTGTAGCAATAACAGTTCAGCACGCGCCCGAAGCGCCGCTGCGCGGCCAGCCGGGCGAACCGGCCCCGGCTGTCGCGCTGGTCGAGGTAGTAGCCGGTCTTGTGGCCGGTGGCGATGTCCAGCGTCAGCTGCCAGCCGTGCTCGCGGATCGCCAGCTCGGTCGGCCTCTCGCCCCGCAGCCAGCCCGTGACCGGTGGCAGGCCCTCGCGTTCGCGCCCGCTGGCATCCGAGCGCTCGTACAGCCGCGTGAGGCCGGTGGCCTGCAGCAACGCGTCGGCCAGCACGCCCTTCCAGCGCTCCACGCCGGTCGAGCCGAACTGCGCCACCAGCGTGTCGCCATAACGGTCGACGATGAGCCCGGGCAGCCCATCGGCCTCGCCGTGCACCAGCCGCACGCCGTCGCTTTCGATGCCAAAAAGGGCTCTGGCGCCCACTGCGCTTGCGCAGCGCGCTATGAAAAAAGGAGCGTCGATGCGCTGCGTCTCGTCGAAGCTCCAGGCCCGCGCGCGGATCTTGGACGCCGGGCTGTACGCCGCCCAGGCCAGGAAGCGCCCGTCGTGCGACTCCACGCGCACCGTCTCGCCCGCATCGCCGCCGCCCTTGGCGATGGCGGCGTCGAAGATCCAGGGATGGCGGCGCAGGAGCGAGCGCTCCTTGCCGGGCTTGAGACGCAGCGTCTTCATGTGTCTTTCTTGAGCTTGGCCCGCGCGGATTCGGGGCGGGCCTTCGCCCGCGGATGGGCCGCGTCGTAGGCCTTGGCCAGGTGCTGGAAGTCCAGCCGCGTGTAGACCTGGGTGGTGGCGATGCTGGCGTGGCCCAGCAGTTCCTGCACCGCACGCAGGTCGCCGCTGGACTGCAGCACGTGGCTGGCGAAGGAATGGCGCAGCATGTGCGGATGCACCGGCGCCGACAGGCCGGCCTGCGCGCCGCGCGCGCGCAGCAGCTTCCACACCGCCTGCGCCGTGAGCCGCAGCCCCCTGGGGCCGATGAAAAGGGCCGCGGCGGAGGACGGATCACGCTGCGCAGCCTCAAGCAGCGCGGCGCAGGTGTCGCGACAGTCCAGCCAGACGCGTAGGGCCTCGGCCGCCTTCGTGCCCAGCGGCACGCTGCGTCGCTTGCTGCCCTTGCCGAGCACGCTGGCCTCCAGGGCGTCCAGGTCGATCCAGCCGCGCGCGTCCTTGCCGGGCCGGGCGTCGAGGCCGACCAGTTCGCCCACGCGCAGGCCGCAGCCGTACAGCAGCTCGACGATGGCGCGGTCGCGCGCTTCGGTCCAGGGGTCGGCGTCGGCATCGCTGTGCTCGGCCAGGCGCACGGCGTCGTCCACGCCCAGCGCCTTGGGCAGCGGGCGCGCGGCCTTGGGCGCCTTCACGTCCTGCACCGGGTTGGCGGGCACGTGGCCGCCCTGCCCCAGCCAGCGGTAGAAGCTGCGCCAGCACGACAACACGAGCGCGATGCCGCGCGGCGCGTGGCCAGCGCCGTGCATCTGCGCCATCCAGCGCCGGATGTGCGCGGGCTGCACCTGCGTCAGCGCCAGCTTCGATTCGGCGGCCCGAGCCTGCAGGGCCTCGAGATGCGTCGCGTAAAGCTCGACGGTGCGGACCGCCAGCCGGCGCTCCACGCGCACGTAGGCCAAGTAGGCCTCGATCCACGGATCGCGGTCGGCGTCGGCGCCCGGGGCGCGATCAGTAGTCACCACGGATGGCATTGTTGACGACCGCGGCGACCTCCCGCAATGCAGCACGCAGTGCGCGGTCCCAGCGCCGGCAGTCCGATGGGGCGGCCGCGTACTGCACATCGAAGGCGCGGTCGAAGCCGCTGCCCGCCGCAAGCTGCCGCGTGCGCCACAGGTGCGAGGGCTCGGTGACGACGATCACGCGCCGCACGCCCGCCGCCTCCAGCACGGGCCGCGACAGCACCAGATTCTCGCGCGTGGACTGCGAGGCGGGCTCGCGCAGCACCGGGCCGGCGTAGCCCGCGGCACGGGCCAGGCCTTCCATGGCTTCGGCCTCGATGCGGCCGTCCTCGTGGTCCACGCCGCCGCTCATCACCAGCAACGGCACCCGGCCGGCGCGGGCCAGCGCCACCGCCGCGTCGACGCGGGCCGCCAGGCAGGGATTGGGCGCGCCGTCGAGCCAGACACGGTTGCCCAGCACCAGCGCGGCATCGGCATCGCGTGCGGGCGGGTTCGCCACGACGCGCGCGCCGTAGCGCGTCACCATCGTGTGGATCGCCGCACCCGCCGCAAGGCCCAGGCCCGCAGCGGCGAGCGCTGCGCGGACCCACCGCCCGCGCCGGCCCGGGCGCGTCAAGCGCGCAGGCGCGACAGGGCCGCCGACGCGAGCTGTGCGATGCGCTCGAGGAAATCCGTGCCCATCTCGGCGCTGTAGCGCTGCGCGTCGGGCGAGGCCAGCACCAGGAGGCCGAAGGCCGGCAGCTCCGGCTCGGCGCGAAGCGGGATCAGCGCCAGAGACACGGCCTGCTGCGGGTCGTTGAGCCACGACGCCGCCTCGAACCCGGAATTCAGTCCCACATAGGGCGTGGTCAGCGATGTGGCCAGCGCCTTCAGGTCCTCGCTCACCTGCTGGGCGTAGGTTTCCTGGGCATAGGCGGGATCGAGGTCCCACAGTTTGATGCCGGTCTGCGGCACCATGAACTGCTGGTGCAGGCCGTTGATGATCTCCCACGGCAGGCCGCGCGGGTCGCGCCAGGTCAGCAGGCTCTGCGTCCAGCGCTGCAGGCGGTCGGCGGTGACGACGTTCTCGGTGCCGGCACGCACCATGTCCATGATGCGGTGCTCCAGCGCCTTGATCTTCTCGCGCAGCATCTCGGCCTGCCGCTCCTGCAGGCTCACGGCGCGGCTGCCGTGGGGGCTGGTGAGCTGCACGTGCGCCAGCAGCTGCGCGTGCCGCTCGAAGAAGTCCGGCGTGTTCGCCAGGTAGTTGGCGATGTCGTCCTCGGTGATGGGATTCATGGCGTCGTTGTCGTGGTCGTGAAGAAGGAGGACTGTCGGTCGTTCAGATGCCGTCCGGCACGTCGATCTCGCCGGAGAACACCGTCACGGCCGGGCCGGTCATGAACACCGGGGAGCCCTCGCCGGCCCATTCGATGGTCAGGATGCCGCCGCGCGTCTCGACGTCGACGCGGCGCTCGAACAGGCCCAGCCGGATGCCCGCCACCACCGCGGCACAGGCGCCGGTGCCGCAGGCCAGGGTCTCGCCGGCGCCGCGCTCGTACACGCGCAGCCGCGCATGGGTGCGGTCGACGACCTGCAGGAAGCCGGCGTTCACGCGCTGCGGAAAGCGCGGGTGGTGTTCGATGAGCGGGCCCTGCGTCGCGACCGGTGCGGTGTCGACGTCGTCGACCACCTGCACCGCATGCGGGTTGCCCATCGACAGGATTGCTACGGAAACGATAGCGCCCTCCGCGTGCGTGGAAAGGGCAAGGTGCCATTTTTCCCATGAACCGTCGGGCTGCGGATCGAGGCCCGCGGTGTCGAAGGGCACGCGCGCCGGCTCGAAGACCGGCGGGCCCATGTCGACCGTCACGCGGCCGTCGGGGTTCATGCGCGGCGCGATCACGCCCGAGAGCGTCTGCACGCGCACCTCGTCCTTGTCGGTCAGGCCGTGCTCGCGCACGAATCGCAGGAAGCAACGCGCGCCGTTGCCGCACTGCTCAACCTCGCCGCCATCGGCGTTGTGGATCACGTACTGGAAATCCACGCCCGGCGCGGGCGAGGGCCGCACCGTCAGGATCTGGTCGGCCCCGACGCCGAAATGCCGATCGGCCAGGAACTGGTACTGCCCGGGCGTGAGGCCCAGCTGGCCCTGCGTTTCGTCCAGCACGACGAAGTCGTTGCCGGCCCCTTGCATCTTGGTGAAGCGAATGCGCATCCGCCGATTATCCGGCGCGGCCGATCGGCCGGCGGTGCCACATCCTTCAACCGCAGCGAAGACCCAGGATGCGCCCGGAGGGGTCGATGTCGACGATCAGCTGCTGCAGGTCGATGGCCATGGGCGGATCGGTGGCGAGCGCCGTGCGCGCCGAGCGGGCGCCTGCGCGCGAGCGCATCTCCTCGAGCAGCGGCGCCGTGATGCGGCGGCCCAGGGCGAAGCGTGCGCCGGCCGCCTGGCAGGTGTCCGGCGGCGGGGCGAACACGGGCGGCGGTGGGGCTTCGGACGACAGCGGCCGCACATCGCCGCGCATCTGACAGCCCGCAGCCAGCGCAGCAGCCAGCGCGCCAGCGAACAGGGCAGGCCGGCGGCAGGCGGCCAAGTGGGAAGCGATGGACGTCATGGCACGGCTCGGCAGACGATAGGCAGGACTGCGGATGCTACTCAGCCCCCGCGACGTCACAACGTCCGGCGCGAGCCTTCACCGCGCGTTCCACGACATAGTGCGCAGTCGGGGTTCGACGAAGGCCAGGAAGCGTTCGATGCACGCCGCCAGCGCCGCGTTGCGCAGTGCACAGCGTGCATGGCTGGCGGAGGTCGACCGTGTCGCGGGCCAGCACCTGCACCAGGTGGCCGGACGACACGAAGTCCGGCAGGCAGGCGATGCCGGCGCCGGCCTGGGACGGAGGGGCTGGAAATGCGCTTGCTATCGAAAACATAGCTGCTTGCGCCCACCCCACGGGCGCTGCGGCCACTTTTTGCTTGTAGTTTCTTCACCGCTGGGCCGCGGCCCAGCGGCGCAGGATGTCGACTGCTGCCGCGTCCGCGTGCTGCTCCGCGCGCATCAGCCGCGACTGCAGCGGCGCGCCGGCCTCGCTGCGCAGCACGTCGACGTCGATCGGGTGGCGCGCCGCCACCGGCACCCCCTCGAAGGCTTCGCCCGATTGGGCGAGCGAGGCCGCGTAATACAGCCGGCCGATGCCGGCGATGTGCATCGCCGCCACGCACAGCGCGCAGGGCTCGCAGGACGAGTACAACTCGGCGCCCGACAGGTCCACCGTCTGCAGCCGCCGGCAGGCATCGCGGATGGCCTCGGTCTCGCCGTGCGAGGTCGGATCCCAGTGCGCGACGGAGTGGTTGAAGCCCTCGCCGACGATGCGCCCGTCCTTCACCACCACCGCGCCGAAGGGCTCGGTGCCGGGCGTGTCGAGCGCCCGAGCCGACAGGGCCAGGGCGCGCTGCATGAATTCGTCGCGGTAGGGGGCGGAGGGCGGGGTCGTCATGGGACAGATCGGCAAAAAGAAGGGGCTTCGATGACGAAGCGTCTGAAGTGTGTCACCACGGGCGGCCGGCTGTCACACGCGCGTTCAGCACCCGGCCCGGAGCGCAGCGGTGCAGGCCCCGCCGCAGCTCGGCAACAACAACGGCCAGGAGGGAGCGCATCGAGGTCTGGCATTGGGATCACCGCGAGGGTGCGGCCGCCGGTGCCTGACGGGTGGTCAGGGCGCGTCGGGTCCGGCATGCTGCGCCCGCGCGAGGCGGTCGAGGGTGCCGAACTCGAGGATGCGCAGGCTGCGTCCCTCCCTGGCGATCAGGCGCAGCGACACCAGTTGCGACAACACGCGCGACACGGTTTCCATCTTCAGGCCCAGGTGGCTGCCGATCTCTTCCAGCGTCAGGGCGAGCACGAAATCCGACGGGTTGCCGCTGCCGTGCGACTGCGCGGCGGCAAAGCGCAGCAGGAAGTCGGCGACCCGCTGCGCCGCCGTGAGCCGCGCCAGCGGCAGCAAGGCCATGCAGCCGCGCGCGATCTCCCGCGACAGGAGGCGGTGCAGGTGACGCTGCACCGCCGGTGATCGCGCGGCCCAGGCCTCCAGTCGCCCGAACGGAATGACACAGACTTCGGCATCGGTCACCGCCAGCACGCCGGTCGGATGGCGGTCCAGTGCGATGCCGTCCAGTCCCGCCACGTCGCCCGGAAAGAAGAAGCCGGTGACGAGACCACTGGACGCATCGGCCGCCAGCACGCCCTTGAGCAGGCCACGGCGCACGCCGTAGATGGCCGTGAAGCGGTCCCCCGGCGCGAACAGCGGCTCGCGGCGCTGCAGCAGCAGGCGACGCGACACCAGCCGGGCGGGCCGGCCCGCGCTGGGCACGGCCTGCACCGGCATGCAGACACCCAGATGGGGGCAGTCGCGGCAGGACAGCCCCTCCCGCGCCGCCGCCGCTGCGGCGCTCAGTGGTGTGCTGCGCGGTCCCATGCCGCCTGGCACGCGGCGCACCGGATCGCCGCGGGCTGGATGTCGAGTTGTTCGTCCGCGATGGCGGCGCCGCAGCCCTCGCACACGCCGTAGCGGCCATGGGCGAGGCGCACGAATGCGAGGTCGATCTCGAGGGAAAAGCTGCGCACCCGGCGCGCCTCCGAGCGCGGCAGGGCCACTTCGCGCGTCGTGCCCGGCTCCTGCACCCCGGCGCCCTGGACGAGATCGTCCAGCGCCCGGTCGCGCCATGCGTTCAGGCGGGAGTGCGCCCGTGTCAACGAATCAGGTGTTGGCATCCCGACCTTTCGAACCGCCACGATGCGAGCGGTGCATGCAGCCTAGCCCGCTGACCACCCGGCCGGTTTGCGGCACGTCAAGGCGATGGCACGGGACGCTGCAACAGGTCGGGCACATCGTCAGCGAAGTTGCACGGGCACATAGGCCATGCGCCGCTCGCGGACCACGAGCAGGGCGACGGCAGGTCGTGCGGCCGCCCGGCCCAGGGCGCGCCTGAACTCGTCGACACCGGACACCCTCTCGGCGTTCATGCCCACGATCACGTCGCCGCGCTGGACGCCGTCGCGCCGCGCGGCGCCCTCGGCCTCGCGCACGAGCACGCCGGCAGCCGCCCCTGTCTGCGCACGCAGGCCGGGCGACAGCTCGGCCAGGCTCAGGCCGATGCCGTCGCGCCAGGGCATGTCGACGGGCCGGAACTCGACCGGCGGCGCTGCAGGGGCCGGTTCCGGCGCGATGCGCAGCGCGAGTGCACGCCCCGCACGCGATACATGCAGCAGCAGCGGCACCTGTTCGGGCCGCCCGCCGACGAGATTCACGAGGTCCAGCGGCTGGCGGATCGCCATGCCGTTGGCAGCCATCACCACGTCTCCGGGCGCCAGGCCGGCACGCTGGGCCGCGCTGCCTGCCGTCACGCGGACCACCAGCGCGCCTTCTGCGCGCGGGAGCTGGAAAGCATCCGCGAGCGCGGGCGTCAAGGACTGCATCGCCACGCCCAACTGCGGGCGACGCACCGCGCCCTCGCGCTCCAGTTGCCCGGCAACACGCATCGCCAGATCGATCGGCACGGCGAAGGACAGGCCCATGTAGCCCCCGTTCGCGCTGTAGATCAGGGAATTGATGCCCACGACCTCGCCTCGCGCGTTGAAGAGGGGGCTGCCCGAACTGCCGGGGTTGATGGCGACGTCGGTCTGGATGAACGGGATCTCGCCGGCACCGTTGAGGAAGCGCCCCACGGCGCTGACCACGCCGGCCGTGACGCTGGAGTGAAAGCCGAAGGGAGAACTGATCGCGGCCACCCAGTCCCCCGCCCGCGTCGCAGCCGCGTCGCCCAAGCGCGCCGCAGCCAGGCCCTTCGCCTCGATCTTCAGCAGCCCGACGTCGGAGCGCCGGTCCACACCGAGCACACGCGCCGCGAACCGCCGCCCGTCGTCGAGCTGGACCTGGACGTCGTCCACGCCCGCCACCACGTGCGCACTCGTGAGGATGAGGCCGTCCTCGCGCAGCACGAGCCCCGAGGCGAGGTCGCGCACCTGGCTCACCCGTGCCTGCGTGGCCAGCGGCTGCGCCAGCCGGTCCGCGAAGTCGAAGTCGGGCGACAGGTCCGGCTCCTGGTCGTCGCCGGCCTCGTCGCGGCCGATGCGCAAGGTGCGGATGTCGACCACCGAACGCGCCAGCTGCTCGGCCAGGCCCGCAAAGCCGGATGCATCCGGCCGCCCGACGTTCTGTCTCTCGACTGCCGCAGGCTCCGCAGGCTCGGCAGCCGCGCACCCCGCCAGGACCGCAACCGCCACGGGTGCGCAGGCGAAGCGGACGGCGCGTCCCAGGGGATGGGCTCGGTGCATCGCGCCAGTGCGCCCTAGACGGCTTGTGTGGAGAGTTCGGCAGCGCGCACCGGTGCCGCCGGCCCCAGCACGCCCTCGATGGCGGCGCCGAAGGATTGCAACATCGCAGCGCAGCTACCGTCGTCGGCCTCGCGCTGGGTCACGGCGGCGGACAGCACCGGCGTTGATCCGCAAAGCTCCGCAATCTCGGCCGCCGCGTTGGGAGCGCCCTGCCCGCCCATGACCGACAAAACGGCCACGCGCCGCAGTGCGCGACCCGAACGCGCGACAAAGCTGCGCATGGGGCCGGCCAGGCGCATCAACCAGATCGGAGCGACGAGGACCACCAGGTCGAAGGCCTCGGGCGGCGGCCCGTCGTAGCGCACCCGCGGCCGGCGCCGGAGCAGCGAATCGAGGACGCAGCGCAGGTTGCCTTCGACGCCACGGCGCGGCCGCAGATCGGTGACGGCGCCCAGGGTCCAGCGATGCTGGCTGCACAGCAGTTCGGCCACGCGCTGCGACGTACCGGTGTTCGAATACACCACGACCAACACCTTGCTCATGCGCCTCTCCGGTGGACGTTTCCACTGTAGGCGGCTCGCGCCACGAAGCCTTGCGCCAGATCAAGCAGCAGGCCGTTGGCACGCCGCGCGACGGGTGTCCAACCACCGGCCGCGGCCCAGGTCCTGCACGCGTGGGCAAGAGACGCGCCTGCCCTTGACGGCGCGCAAGACCCGGCGCGCCCGGCGGGCCTACATTGACCGCTGCACAAGACCCCTGGAATCCACCATGCATCCGAGGCCGCCGCGCATCCGACCACAGGGCTTCGCACAGCCCGCATCGCGCGTGCCTGGGTCAAGCGCCCAGCCGGCGGCGATCACCCACCAGCGCCCGCGGGGCAGCCGGCATCGACGCCTGGCATGCGCGTTCCTGCTCGCACTGGCGCCTGTGGGTGCCGCCCTGGCCGCTGATCCGCCAGGCCTCCTCAGCCCGCCGCCGGACCCGACCGTCGAGGCCGCCAGGTCCGCCGCCCGCGAGGCCAGGGCCGCTGCAGCGACCGCCGTCCACACTGCGCGGCAGGCGGTGGCGTCGGCCGACGTCGAAGCAGGCCGACTGTCGCAGGCGATGGTGGAGACGATCCACAAGGCCAGCCGCGAGGCCGCGCAGTCTGCGACGCGCCTGCGCGAAGCGGCGCAGCGGTCGGCCGCCTCGGCGCGCGAAGAAAGCCGCGATGCCGCACGTGCGGCTGCGGACGCCAGCGCACAAGCGGCCCAGGCATCCCGCGAGGCGCTGGACCGGGCCGAGTCGCTGGCGAACCACTTTCGCGACCTCAGCACGGCGCAGGCCCGCGACGCCCTGGCGGCCACCCAGCGATCCTTGCGGCGCGCCGAGCAGGCAGCGGTTTCGGCCGCGCGCGCCCTGGACCGCGCGGCTGCACCGGCAGAACGGCAGGACGACGCCAGCCCGGGCGGCGCCCGGAACGGGACGAAGTGAACGCATCGGCAAACCGATTCGCCCACCGCCGTCACCGCCGCCTCTCGCCGCACTCCACGGTCCTGCGCCCCATGCCTCCCGCGCCCCGACCCGATGCCGACCTCGGACCGCCTGGTGCCAACAAGGACGCAGGCGTTCGCCCCGCGACAGCAACCCACGTCGCGGTGAGCGCCACCCTGCTGTGGCGGCCGGTGTCACCACGGGAAACCGACGTGCTCGCGCGGGTCTCGCAGCTGCCGTCGACCGGCGGCTCGAAACACAGCGCCGCGACCCGGTCGCGTCGACGCTGAAGCGTGCCGGCGTGCGCGGGCGGACACGCGCATCCATTGACGAACCGCAAGCCCCGGCCCGGCACATGCGCAGACGATGGCACCCGGTGGGCCACGACGCCGGCCACCGAACCATTGCACATGAAAGGAAGCGGAGATGAAGACAGATGCACAGCTCAAGGCGGACGTGGAAGCCGAACTGGCGTGGGACCCGTCGATCGATGCCAACCACGTGGGCATCGCCGTGACGGATGGCGTGGTGACGCTGTCCGGCCACCTGAACACCTACGCGGAAAAGTTCGCCGTCGAGCGAGCGGTCCAGCAGGTGCGCGGCGTGCGGGCCATCGCGATCGAGCTCGACGTGAGGCTCGCGCCGGGCCACAGGCGCAGCGACACGGAGATTGCGCAAGCGGCCGATCGGGCACTGGCCTGGCAGTCGGAGTTGCCGGCCGACACGGTGAAGGTGCGCGTCGAGGACGGATGGATCACGCTCAGCGGCCAGGTGGACTGGGACTTCCAGCGTCGCGTGGCCTTGCGTGCCGTCCGCTCGCTGACCGGCGTGCTGGGCGTGTCGAACAACCTCACGCTCAAGCCTGCGGCGACGCCGGCCGAAGTCACGGGGCTGATCCGGAAGGCCCTGGAACGCCAGGCGCTCGACCAGGCGAACAGAATCCGTGTGGCAGTGACCGGCAACAAGGCCACGCTGTCCGGGTCGGTGCATTCGTGGGCGGAGCGCGCGGTGGCCCAGCGCGCCGCCTGGTCGGCCCCCGGCGTGACCAGCGTGCAGAACGACCTGGACGTGGCGCCGCAGTGAGCACCCAGAGCGCCCCGGCCTCGTGCGCGTCGCGCGCCGACGCGTCACCTTCCGAACCTTGGCCCCCGGTCGACCTGTCGCAATGGCTCGGCATGGCTGCCTTGCCGGCCCTGGCCTGCGCTGGCCAGTGGTTCGCGTTCTGGGCCGCGTGGCAGCGCGGATGCATGCGGGGCCAGCGCGAACTGCTCGACCCATGGATCGCCCGCTTCGGCGGTGGCGTTCCGCTGGACGGCTGACGCCGCAGGCGGCTGCGCCGGTCCATCGCCGTTGCATCCGGCGCGTCGGAGCCGGCATGCACGCACGCCGGCCGGCGCCCTTCCCGCGCGCCGCGTCAACTCGCCATGAGCAGGGGCAGCGTCGTGGATGCGAGCAAGGTGCGCGTCACCCCGCCGAACATCCACTCCCGGGCCCTGCTGTGCCCGTAGCAGCCCATCACGAGCAGGCTCGCCTCGATGTCGGCCGCGAGCGAGAGAAGGCGTTCGCCGGCGTCGGTCTCGTCGACGCCCCCGTCGTGAAGCGTGGCGGACACACCGTGGGCCGCCATGAGCGCCTGCACACGGCCGAGCGCATGTGCCGCGGCGTCGCCGTAGCTGACGACGTGCACCGCCTCGGCCTTGGCCAGCCAGGGCCAGGCCGCCGCCAGCGCGCGTGCGGCCTCCGCAGTCTGCTTCCAGGCCACCAGCACGGTGCGGCCGATGTCGGGCAGCGGGCCGGCCACGTAGGGAAGCACGAGCGCCGGCCGCCCGCTCTCCATGAGGACGCTGCTCAGGAAATCCCCGGGCAGGCGGCCGTCCAGGGGCTCGTCGGGGTCGGGTTGCCCGAGGATCAGCAGATCGGCGTAGAACGCCCGCCGGATGAAGCCCCACGGGCCCTGGCCCACCAGGTGCTCCCAGGCCATGCAGGCCGCACCTGCCGCGGCGTCCTCGAACGTGCGGCGCGCCCGCTCCGCCGCGGCGCGGTCGGCCTCCTGCAGGACCGACAGCGTGTCGCCGAGCGCGACCAGCGAGTACGGGTACTGCATCAGCGCCGTCGGCATGCAAGGCAGGCTGACGGCGGTGGCACCGAAGCGCTCGGCGATCACCCGTGCCGTCCGCATCCGGGCACCGCAAGGCGAAGAGTTGTCGGCCTGGACGAGGATGTGGCGCAGTGTCATGGCCGCGCCCCCCCTAGGCCCTGTCCCCATGCTTTTCCTTCACCCGCTCGCGGCCCGGCTTGTGCAGCAGGTGCTTCTTGACCTTCTTCGGGTTGCGGTCGCGGGCATAGCTGACCACGCGGTACGCATCGTTCGTGGCATTGCTGCGCCCCAGGCTGCAGATCACCTCGTCGGAGTCGCCGTCGAAGTCCGGGACCCTGTCACTGAAGCGGTCGTGGTTCTCGATCAGGGTCTCGATGCGGCAACCCGGGCTCAGCTCGACACCGATGCCGCGGAGGAATTCGCGCGGACGGCCCAGGAACGCCTTGAATTCGCTGGGCGTGCATTCCCAGAAATGTGCGCTGAACGGTTCGTTTCGCAGCACCTCGGAGCGCGCCGACAGATCGACGATATGCGTGGCCATAGGGACGGTTCCTTTGCTTGACGGCTGTGGATTGCAGCCCGGCCAGTCTCTGCCCACGCACGCCTGCATGGCTTGACGGACGTCAAACAGTCGGCGCGGCGCCCGCGCGACCGTGACATCTGGCGCTACGCTTTCGGCGCGAGAAGGCGAAACGCTCGAAACCAGAGATCGGCCATGCTTCCCAACGGATACGTAGCGTGCAGCGCGATCGCGATCGTCGGACTGCTGGTCTGCACGGTCGGTCGTGACGAGGACGGTGCGTCGATGCGATGGGAATGGGCGCTGATGTGCGTCGTCTGCGCCGTCCTGTCGTTCGACGTGCTGTCCGCGCGCATCTCCTCCGATGCACCTGCCTCGCCAGGACCGGGGACGGCGACGCAGGTCGCTCGGCGCTGAGCACACACCATGGCCGGCGCCCCTGCCCGACGACGTTCAGGCGATCCCGCAGTGCCGCCGGTCGGGCCGGCCCTGCCGAAGGGAGACCTTCGTGCGCTGAGCATCTTCGCCGCGCTGTATACCGAACTGCAGGTCACGCGCGCCGCGCAGAAACTGGGCGTCACCCAGTCGGCCGTGAGCCATTCCCTCAAGGCCTTGCGCCAGCGTTTCGACGATCCGCTGTTCGAACGTGGCGCCGCGCAGCTTCGGCCCACCCGCCTGGCCCGAACGCTCGCACCGCACATCCTTCCAGCCGTGCAGGCGGCCGAAGCGGTGTTCGAGCACTGCCCGGGCAGCCTCGAAGCCCCGCGCTCGCGCATGCTCTCGATCGGCATGACACCGGGCAGCCGCGCCGCACTGCTGCCAGGCTTGTGCCGGGCATTGGCCACAGGGAAGCACCAGGCACCAATGCGCATCGCGTCGATCCGCAGCGACGCCGATGCCCTGGAGGCCGTCGATCGCCGAAGCCTCGACCTGGCCGTGGGCGACTTCGGCGCAGCCGTACCCTCGCGCTTGAGGCAGACATTGCTGTACCAGGACGCCTTCGTCACCCTGGCGTGGCTCGGCAACAAGCGGCTGCCCGCCCGCACACTGCCACTGGACGCATTCCTCGACCTGCCGCACCTGCGCGTGGCGGACGATGACGACGGGACCGGCGACGCCGTCGACGAGTTGCTGGCCGCGCGGGGGCTTCGCCGGCGCGTCGAGGTGATCGCGCCTTCGTTCCTGCAAGCGCCGGAACTGCTCGTCGGGACATCGCTGCTCGTCACGATGCCGTCGAGCGTGGCACGCGCGCGCACCGATCTCGCCGAGCAGCTGCGCTTCTTCAAGCCGCCGCTGGCCTTGCGCAAGGTCGAGGTGGTCGCGGTGACGCATGCGCGATCGGCGACCGATCCGCTGATGCAGGCGGCCTGGCAGGCGCTGTTGCGGCTTGGCCGCGAGGTCGCTGCGGCTTCACGCGGCCCGGGGCAGCACAAGGTCCGCGCAGCTCATCCCTGAATCGGGTTTTCGTCGCTGGAGATCCTCCATGCACCCTGCTGCAGCACGACACGGTAGCCGTCGGGGTCTTCGAAGGTCAGGCCGTGTGCATCCCAGAACGGCAAGCTGGACTTGACCACCGGGGCGCCGGCAGCGCGCATGCTGTCGACCGCCGCCCGCCAATCGGCGTGCTCGGGAAGGTAGAACACCAGGAGATGCTCCTGCGACCGGGAGAGCGCCGTACCGCGGCGCCGGGGACGGACGAATTCGAGATGGTAGGGGGCGTCCTTGCGCCCCAGGACCATGCCGTCGAACCCGCCGTGGTCGTCGAACACACCGAGGATCTGCATGCCCAGGCCGTCTCGGTAGAAGGGAAGAAGGGCGCTGAGGTCATGGGTCGGCCGCACGATGCGGAGCTTGGAAAAGGGCATGAAGACAAGGGTCGGGAGAGCGAATGCACCGGCTGGGACCGGCCGTGGAGGGCGAGACCATAGTCGCCGGCCCGACCGATGGGAAGCTTCATGAGCCCGGCTCAACATGCCGTCCGCGGCGTTCATGACGTGCCGGTGCCGGGCGGCGAACCGGCCCGTGCGCGCACGATGAAGCCCTGTCGGGAGACTCCTGTCAGGCGATTGCGCCGGCACGCACCACCACCGCCCCGCCCGCGACGACCAGTCGGCGGGGCGGCCGCGCGACGACCGCGTGCGCGACGCTCTGCGCATCGACCAGCACCAGGTCGGCCCGGCTGCCCGGCACCAGGCCGTGGTCGGCGAACCCGCAGCCCAGGGCGGCCGCGCGCGTCACGCAGTCCAGCGCGATGTCGATCTCGTCGTCGCGGCGCAGGTTGTAGCGCAGGCCGATGAGCATGGCGCGCTCCAGCATGTCGGGCGTGCCGTAGGGGGTCCATGTGTCGCGGATGCCGTCGTTGCCGCCCAGCACCGTCACGCCCGCCGCCCGGCAGGCCACGAGCGGCGGCACGCTGCGCGAGGGCGGCGCGCTGGTGACCAGCACCACGCCCAGCGCGGCCATGCGCGCCAGCAGCGCGTTGCACTCCGAAGCCGGCAGGTCGCCCAGGCAGAAGCCGTGGCTGATCGCCACGCGGCCCTGCAGGCCCAGCGCCTCGGTGCGGTCCAGGATCAGGCCGAGCGAGAAGGCGCCCATCGCGCCGGGCTCGTGCAGGTGGATGTCCAGCGGCTTGCCATGCTTCGCGGCGATGCCGAAAAGCACGTCGAGCGAGCGCACCGGGTCGCCGTCGATGGCACAGGGGTCCAGCCCGCCCAGCACGTCGGCGCCGGCGGCCAGCGCGGCATCCAGCAACTCGGCCGTGCCGGGCCGCACCAACAGGCCCGACTGCGGGAAGGCCACGGTCTGGATCTGCTGCCAGGGCGCCATGGCGTCGCGCGTGCGCAGCACGCCCTCCAGGTGCTGGAGGCCCGCCTGCGTGTCGATGTCGACGTGGGTGCGAATGCGCGTCGTGCCGGTCGCCAGGAAGGCGCGTGCCAGGGCCAGCGACTGCGTTGCCGCATCGTGCCCGCTCGCATGCCGGAAGGCGCGCTCGTTGTCGATCCGGTCGGCCAGGCGTGTGCCGACCTCGTTGCGGTACCAGGGCAAGCCCCACAGCGTCTTGTCGAGGTGCGTGTGGCCTTCGACCAGGCCGGGCAGCAGCAGCGCGCCGCCGCCCTCCTCCACCACCGCGTCCGCCGGCGCCGGCAGACCGGCGCCGACAGCGGCGATGCGGTCGCCCTGCACGAGGACATCGACCGGGGCGGCACCGAACGGGCGGACGTCGCGCAGGAGCAGCGCGGGAGAAGGAGCGAGGGTCATTCGGGAAAGGGGCGGTGGTGGACTGCGCCCCGGATCATGGCGCAGGGCCGCCGTCCTCACGGCGCGCTGCGGCATTTGCTCCTGATTCGATAGCTGCTCGCGCCCATTGGGTGGGCGTTGCGGGCACTTTTGACTCTGAAGTTCTGCCAGCCGACTTCACACCCACCCCGCCTTGCGGAAGCGCCAGTACAGGTAGCCGCACACCCCCACGATCACCCCCAGCGCCGCCGGGTAGCCGTAGCGCCACTTCAGCTCGGGCATGAACTCGAAGTTCATCCCCCACACACCGACGAAGGCGGTGCATACCGCGAAGATCGCCGCCCAGGCCGCCAGGCGCTTGGTCACCTCGCCGTCGGCGATGGTGACCAGCGACAGGTTGACCTGGATGGCGACGCCGATGGTGTCGCGGATCGCGTCGACCGAGGCGTTGATGCGCGCCAGGTGGTCGATCACGTCGCGGAAGTAGTCCTGCGTGCCCAGGCACAGCGACGGCACGCGGCCGCCATACAGGCGCCCGGCCGCCTCCAGCAGCGGTGCGACCGCATGCTTGAGCACGCGCAGCCGGCGCTTCAGGCCATACAGGCGCTGGATGTTCTCGCGCCCGGCTTTCTCGGTGAGGATCTGCTTCTCGATCGTCTCCAGCTCGTCCTCGAGGTGTTCGATGACCGGAAAGTAGCGGTCGACCACCTCGTCCATCAGCGCATAGAGCACGAAGCCCGGGCCGTTCTTCAGCAGCTCGGGCTCGCGCTCGCAGCGCTCGCGCACGCGGGCCAGGCTCTGGTCGCTGCGGTTGCGCACCGACACGACATAGTTGCGGCCCGCGAACACGTCGACCTCGCCCACGCGGATGCGCCGGTGCTCGCCTTCGCCTTCGATGTCGAGCAGGTGCATGACGACGAAGAGCGACTCGCCGTACTCCTCGACCTTGGGACGCTGCTGGCCGCGCTGCACGTCCTCTACGGCCAGCGGGTGCAGGTCGAAGGCGCGCTGCAGCGTCGCGAGCTCCTCGTCGCTCGCGTCGTGCAGGGCCACCCAGACGAAGGTGCCGGGGTCGGACAGGTGCTGCGGGATGTCGTCGAGACCAATGTCGGCGAGCTTTCGGCCTTCGCGGTAGGCGGCGCAGTTGATGAGCATGGCGGTCGGAGATGGCGTGGCCACCATCGTGCCACCGCGCCTCGGACGGTGCCCGTAGGCCGCCGCCGCGGCACGTGGCGTGGCGCGTTCAGCCGGCGTTCAGGCCCTCATCGGGAGGAATTGTCCGACGGGGCCGCAGACCCCGGCTGCCTAGAATCGACGCGATCATGCCCGTGCAAACACAGTCCCAGACCCGTCGCCCCATGCAGGGCCGGCTGGGGCGCACGGGCCCCGGCGCATGAGCAGGCGTGGCGCCCCCCTGCCACCCGACGAAGACCGCCGCCTGGCGGCGCTCGACGAGCTGCAGGTGCTCGACACCGGCGCCGAAGCCGTGTTCGACGATGTGGTGCTGCTGGCCTCGCAGCTGTGCGGAACCCCGATCGCGCTGGTGTCGCTGATCGATGCCGAACGCCAGTGGTTCAAGGCCCGCGTCGGGCTGGACGCCACCGAAACGCCGCGCAGCGACGCCTTCTGCGCCCATGCCATCCTGGATCCCGACACCGTCATGCAGGTGCACGACGCGGTGCTGGACCCCCGCTTCACCGACAACCCCCTGGTGCAGGGCGAGCCCCGCATCCGCTTCTATGCGGGCGCGCCCATCGTCACGCCCGCCGGCGATGCGCTCGGCACCGTCTGCGTGATCGACCGCGAGCCGCGCGAACTCTCGGCCGGGCAGGCCGCGGCGCTGCAGGCGCTGGCCCGGCAGACCGCGGTGCTGCTGCAGTTGCGCGCCGCCAACCGCAGCAAGGACCGCC
Source organism: Pseudomonadota bacterium (assembly GCA_018241185.1). Lineage (GTDB taxonomy): Bacteria > Pseudomonadota > Gammaproteobacteria > Burkholderiales > Burkholderiaceae_C > Xenophilus. Next base: position 25,779 of record JAFEEH010000195.1, read on the forward strand.
AGGCGGCCGCGCTGCGCCAGGAGGTGACCGACGCGCTGACCGGCGCCGACAACGACAACGCCCTGCTGCGCAAGCGCCAGCGCCTGGCGGCGGTCGGCCAGCTCACCAGCGGCATCGCGCACGACTTCAACAACCTGCTCCAGGCGGTGAGCGGCAACCTGCAGCTCATCGAGCGCAAGGCCGACCAGCCGAACGTGGTGCGCCGCCGCGCGCAGGGCGGCCTGGACGCCGTGCGCAGTGCCGCAGACCTGACGCGCCAGCTGCTGAACTTCTCGCGCGACCAGGTGCCCGAGTACCGCCCCATGGCCGCCGCCGCGCGCGTGGCGCAGATGCGCGAGCTGCTGCGCCGCGCCGTCGGGCCCGAGATGCAGCTGCAGTTCCGGCTGCAGGACACCGAGGTGCTGACCCTCGCCGACCCGACCCAGCTCGAAGCGGCCATCCTCAACCTGGCGATCAACGCACGCGATGCGCAGCACGGCGTGGGCGCGCTGCGCATCGGTTCCCGGCGCGCCCCGGTGCGCGGCGACGCCGAGCTGCCCGATGGCGCCTACCTGGTGCTCACCCTCGAGGACGACGGCCCCGGCATGGCGCCGGACGTGGCGGCGCGCGCGTTCGAACCCTTCTTCACCACCAAGGGCGAGGCGCAGGGCACCGGCCTGGGGCTGGCGCAGGTGCGCGGCTTCGCGCTGCGTGCCGGCGGCACCGCGCGCATCACGAGCGCGCCCGGCCAGGGAACGACCGTCACGCTGTGGCTGCGCGAGGTCGACAGCGCGGCGGCGCCGCCCGAAGGCATCGGCACCCCCGCCCCCTGCGACCCCACGCCCGCACGCGTGAATGCGCACGTTCTGCTCGTCGACGACGATGGCCATGTGCGCGAATCCCTCGGCGCCCTGCTGGCCGAAGCCGGCTACCGCGTGACCGTCGCTGCGGCGGGCGCCCAGGCGCTGGTGGCGGTCGCCGCTTCGGCGCCCGACATCGTGCTGGCCGATTTCGGCATGGTGGGCATGAACGGCGCCGCGCTGGCCGGTGAACTGCGGCGCCTGCACCCGGGGCTGCCGGTGGTCATCCTCACCGGCTATGCCGACGTCGACCGGCTGCTGCCCCTGCTGTGGCCGGGCGCGGTGGTGCTGCGCAAGCCGCTGCTGCTGGATGCGGTGCGCGGCGCGATCGACGACGCCCTCGGCGGGGGCTGCGCGCCGGCTGCCTGAGTCGCGGCACCTCGCGGCGCTCCTGAATCGATAGCTGGTGGCGCTTGCTCCACGGGCGTTGCAGGCACTTTTCCCTCGCATCGTGGGCGCCTGGGGCAGGCCACGCCACTACACTTTCGCGGCCCTCGAGGAGCAAAAAAGGAGAAGGGGCCGCATGCCAGAACCGACATTCCAGCACCCGGACTTCGCGCCGGATCTTTCGCAATTCGAACGCGAGCCGCCCGGGCCGCCTGGGCCGCCCGACACCCCGCCGCCCGGCGCGCGGCCCCCGCGCGACATCGAGGCCTGGCCACTGGCCTTCACCGGCGACGGTGGCGTGTACTTCGGCGTCTGGATCGTCAACGTGCTGCTGACCATCGTGACGCTCGGGCTGTTCACGCCGTGGGCGCGGCGCCGCACGATCAAGTACTTCTACGGCCACACGCTGGTGGCCGACAGCCCGCTCGAATTCACCGCCGGCATCCGCGGCATGGTGTTCGGCTTCCTGCTGCTGGCGGCCTTCTACATCGCGCTGAACGTGGCGGCCGAGACGGGCCAGCACATCGTGTACTTCGCGATCGTGACCGGCGGCGCCGTGCTGGCGCCCTTCCTCTGGGGCAGCGCGATGCGCTTCCGGCTCGGCCACACCCGCTGGCGCGGGCTGCGCCTGCGCTTCACGGCCGGCTGGGGCGAGGTGTACCGCGCGAGCTGGCCGGTGTTCGCGCTGGCCGCGGTGTGGCTGGTGGCGGGCGCAACCATCAACACGATGCTTGAGCCTGCACGGCAACAGGCAGTCGCCGAGCAGCAGGCGTTCGAAGAGATGTCCGAGCAGTTGGACAACGAAGGCCAAAGTCTCCCGGACCCTCGCTTCAAACCGACGACACCGCGCCCCACCTGGCCCATGGCCGGCGTCGCGCTGGCGGCGGCGCTGCTGAGCCTGCTGTGCCTGATCCGCCTCGAGTTCAACTACAAGCGCCTCTTGGTGATGCGCGCCGCCGTCGGTGGGCAGACAGGCCGCTGGAAGCCGGTGTTCGGCGACTTCGTGCGCATCTGGGCCGCCAGCGTGGGCTTCTTCATCGCCACGCTGCTGGGCATCGGCGTCGCGATCGGGGCCCTGATCGGCGTCGCTGCGCTGGTGTCGGGCGGCCTGGCGGCAATGGGCGCGCAGCGCGGCAGTGCCACCTTCATCGTGATCGCGATCGTGGCGGTGTTCGTGCTGATCATGGCGATGTTCTTCGCCGCCTCGCCCGCCATGGCGTATCGCGAGGCGCGCATGTTCCAGCTCATGTGGAACAACATCGGCGTGAGCGACATGGCCCGCTTCAAGACCGACCTGCGCACCGCCGGCTTCGTGTGGCTGCGCATCCGCAACATCCTGCTGAACATGCTCACGGCCGGCTTCTACCGGCCCTTCGCGCGGGTGGCCGAGTACAAGATGAAGACCGAATCGGTCACGCTGCACGTCAAGGGCGGGCTCGACCGGCTGGTCGGCACGCTCGAGGCGCAGCAGAAGGACGGCTTCGGCGACGCCGTGGCCGATGCGCTGGGCATCGATGTGATTGGATGACACCCCCCAAGCCGCTTCGCGGCTCCCCCCTCTCTGGCGCCTTCGGCTTGGAGGGGGGCGCACCCGGAGGCCTGGCAGAGCCAGTTCCTCGGGTGCCCTGGAGGCGTCGCTGCGCTCGCCGACCGACCTGCGTACGATGAGATCGTCACGTTCGTTACCAATTTTTGCGCAGCGCCCGCCCCGCGGGCGCTAGCGGCCGATTGCACTTTGGAAGTCTTGACCCTTTTCTGAACCGCCGCCCATGCCCGAATCGACCCCCGCCCTGCTGCGTGCCCGCTGGTACGACGGCCGCAGCAGCCAGCCGCAGCCGGTCCTGGTGGGCCTGGAGCCCGGCGCGCGCGGGCCCGGCCTGCGGCTGCACCCGCTCATGCCCGGCACGGCCGTGCCAGCGCCCTTCGCGCACGACGAGGTCGAGTGGCCCGAGGCCTGGCGACCCAGCCGCGCCCAGCGCACCGTGGTGGTCGACCTGCGCCAGGCCGGCAGCCTGGAAATCGACGACGGCGCGCAGTGGCATGCGGCGCTGGAGGCCGCGGGCGCACGCCCGGGCCTGGCCCAGCGCATGCAGACGCGCTGGCGCGTCTTCGCCGGCGTGCTGCTGGCGGCCGTGCTCGGGCTGGCCCTGTTCTACCGCTATGGCACGCCCTGGGCCGCGACCCAGCTCACCCGCTTCGTGCCGCTGGGCTGGGAGCAGTCGATCAGCCAGGAGGCGATGCGCGAGCTGGACGACGGCTTCCTGAAACCCAGCCGGCTGCCCGCCGAGCGCCAGGCCGCGCTGCGCGCGCGCTTCGACACGCTGGCCGCGCAACTCGGTACGGGTGAGGCGTCGTCGCTGCACCGCTACCGCGGTTACGCGCCGCGCTTCGCGCTCGCGTTCCGCTCCGGCATGCCGGCCAACGCCTTCGCGCTGCCCGGCGGCCAGGTCGTGGTGACCGACGCGCTGGTGAACGAAGCCACCAGGGCGGGCCTGTCGGACGACGCCCTGGTCGGCGTGCTGGCGCACGAGATGGGCCATGTGGTGCACCGCCACGGCACGCGGCTGGTGGTCGAGCAGGGCGTGCTCAACGTCGGGCTGGGGCTGGCGCTGGGGGACGTGTCGAACCTGGTGTCGATGGCGAGCACGGTGCTCACGGGCCTGGCCTACCGCCGCAACCACGAGCGCGAGGCCGACTGCTTCGCCGCCCGGCTGATGCAGCGCGCCGGGCTGCCGGTCGCGCCGATGGCCGACCTGCTGATGCACATCGACGGCCCCCCAACCGGCGGCAAGGACACTGCCCCCGCATCGAAGGACGGTGCCGCACCGCAGAACGCCGACAGCGCCCGCACCCGCACGGCGGCCGACTGGCTCAGCAGCCACCCGGACACCGCCGCCCGTGCCCAGGCGCTGAAGGAGGGCCGCGGCTGCGCCAGACCCTGACCTTGCCCTGACACGCGGCCGTTCCGGCGCGTGCGGAATAATGCACGGATGGTCCGACCCACCCAGCAGCTGCATGCCGTGCGCGAGCCCGTGCCCGTGCGGCCGGCCGCCACCGTGCTGCTGCTGCGCGACAGCGCGCAGGGCGTGGAGGTGCTGATGACCCGGCGCTCCGACTACGCGAGCTTCGCGCCGGGCGCCTACGTCTTTCCCGGCGGCCGCGTGGATGCGGCCGACAGCGAGGCGCGCCGCATCGCCCTGCGCCGCCGCACCCAGAGCCGCGCCCAGCTCGACTACGCCGTCGCCGCGGTGCGCGAAAGCTTCGAGGAACTGGGCGTGCTGCTGGCCGAGCATGCCGACGGGCGCCCCGTCTCGGCCGCCGAAGTCGCTGCCATGGACCGGCACGCCACGGCCGACGGCGCCTTCCAGGCCCAGTGCACGGCGCGCGGCCTGCGGCTGGCGACCGACCGGCTCTTCACGTTCTGCCACTGGGTGACCGACCGCGACCTGCCCAAGCGCTTCGATGTGCTGTTCCTGGTCGCCCGCATGCCCGAAGGGCAGCAGCCCGTCGCCGACGAGACCGAGCAGTTCGAACCCTGCTGGGTCCGCCCGGCGCAGGCGCTCGAACGCCACGAGGCGGGCAGCTTCTCGATGATCTTCCCGACCATCCGCACCCTGCGGCGGCTGGCCGCCTTCGAGACCGTCGACACCGTGCTGGCCGCCTGCGCGCGCGAGAAGCCGCTGTGGAGCAGCTGCCCGCGCGGCGGCTTCCTCGCCGGCAAGGAAGAGCGCTACATGGAGCACGAGGCCCCGTATGGCGAACTGGCGCTGACCTGCCCCGACGGCCAGATGCTGCACGCGCTCGACTGGCAGACCGAGCACCCCGTGCCGCTGCTGCGCAACGTGATGCGCCTGACGGCCCCCAACCCCAGCGCCATGACCGGTCCGGGCACCAACAGCTACATCGTGGGCGACGCCGACAGCGGCTACGTCATCATCGACCCCGGACCGAACGACTTCGACCACGTCGGCCGGCTCTGGCGCGCCACCAACGGCAACATCCGCGCCATCGTCTGCACCCATTCGCATGCCGACCACGCGCCCGGCGCGATGCCGCTGCAGGCGCTGTGCAAGGACACCAACCCGCCGATCCTGGGCCTGCCTTCGGCGCCCACGGCGCGCTCGTCGTCGCGCTTCAGCCCCGACCGCGCGCTGCACCACCTCGAACGGCTCGAACTCAACGGCCGCCTGCTGGAAGACGGCTCCGGCCGGCGCGTGACGCACACGCTGCGCGTCATCCACACGCCGGGGCACGCCGCCAACCACCTGTGCCTGGTGCTGGAGGAAGACGGCCTGCTCTTCTCGGGCGACCACATCCTCAATGGCAGCACCACGGTGATCGACCCGCCCGACGGCAACATGACCGAGTACCTCGACTCGCTGGACGTGCTCGACGAGGCCTGCATCGAACTGCGGGCCGATTTCATCCTGCCCGCGCACGGCCACGTGCTGGGCTTCGCGCGCGGCGCCATCGCCAAGCTGAAGTCCCACCGGCTGCAGCGCGAAGCCAAGATCGCGTCGGCGATGCGCCGCGTGCCGTTGGGCACCATCGACGACTGGCTGCCCATCGCGTATGCGGACACGCCCAAGCACCTGTGGCCGGTGGCGGCGCGCTCGCTGCAGGCACATGTGGAGCGCATCCGCGAACTCGCCTCGCAGCCGGCCGTGCTGCCCTCGCAGCCGGCGACGCTGCCGACCCGCCTGTGAGCGCCGACGACGACGCGGCCCACCCCGGCGAGCGCCTGTCCAAGCGCGTCGCCGCGCAGCTGTCGTGCTCGCGCCGCGAGGCGGAACAGCTCATCGCCCAGGGCGCCGTCACCGTCGACGGGCTGGCCGCCACGCTGCCGCAGCAACGCGTGGGGACCGAACAGCGCGTGGCAGTGGCGGTCGGCGCGCGTCCGCAGGCGCTGCCCCCGGCCACACTGGTGGTGCACAAGCCGGCCGGGCTGGCCTGCGACGCCGCCGGCTTCTGGGCCCAGTTGCGGCGCGACGCCGACGATGCGCTGCACGGCCGCCCCGCACTGCCCGGCCTGTTCATGGGCCAGCGCTGCGTCGCGCCGCTGGCGCCGAACGAAAGCGGCCTGGTCGTCTTCACCCAGGTGCCCGGCGTGGCGCGGCGGCTGCTGGACGACGCGCCGCTGGTGGAGCACGAGTTCTCCATCGACGTGCCCGGCGCCGTCGACCCCGCGCAGCTGCAGCGCCTGCGCCCCGCACGCGCCAGCATCAACCGCCAGAGCCCCGAGCGCACGGGCCTGCGCGTGGTGATGCACGGACCCGAGCCGGGCCAGGTCGGCGCGCTGTGCGCCGCCGCCGGCCTCGCCGCCGAGTCGCTCAGGCGCCTGCGCATCGGCCGCCTGCCGCTGGCGGGGCTCGCGGCCGGGCACTGGCGCTGTTTGCGGGTGCAGGAGCGCTTCTGATGTCCCGCGCAATCGAAAAGTGCAATCGGGCTGCAGCGCCCGGCTGGCGGGCGTTGCGGGCAAACTCGTCACAAGTGTGACGATCTCGCAGGGTGGCCGGGCCCGGCTAGCCGGCGGCGTCGTTTCGCTGGCGTAGAAAGTCGACGAAAGCCCGCAGCGGTGCCGGCAGGAGCTTTCGGCCGGGGAAGTACAGAAAGGGGCCCGGGAAGCTCGGCCACCAGGGCAGCAGCACCGATTCGAGCGCGCCGCTGTCCAGGTGGGGCCGCAGCCAGTCCTCGAACATGTAGACCACGCCCGCGCCGGCGACGGCGGCATCGACCGCCAGGTCGGCGGCAGCGCCCAGCCGCACCACCATGCGCGCCACCGGGTCCACCCGGAGCGATTCGCCGTCGCGCTCGAACTCCCACGGCGGCATGACGCCGCTGGCGAAGCGGCCGCGCAGGCACGCATGGTGCAGCAGGTCGCGGGGATGACTAGGGCGCCCGCAGCGGTCCAGGTAGGCCGGCGATGCGGCGGCGGCGAAGCGCTGCGTGCGCGGCCCGATGGGCACGGCCACCATGTCCTGCTCCAGCCGCTCGTCGTAGCGGATGCCCGCATCGCAGCCGCTGGCCACGAGGTCGACGAACCCGTCCTCCGCGACGATGTCGAGCTGGATGTCGGGAAAGGCCCGCAGGAAGTCGGGCACCAGCGCCGGCAGCACCAGACGCGAGGCGCTCATCGGCACGTTCAGGCGCAGCGTGCCGGCGGGCGTGTCGCGGAAGCCGTTGACGACGTCCAGGGCCGCCGCCACCTCGCCCAATGCCGGACCGAGCCGCTCGAGCAGACGCTGGCCGGCCTCGGTCGGCACCACGCTGCGGGTGGTCCGGTGGAGCAGCCGCACGCCGAGTTGCGCTTCCAGCCGGCGCACGGCCTGGCTCAGCGCCGAGGCGCTGCCGCCGCTGGCGCGCGCGCCCTCACGAAACCCTCTGGCGCCGGCCACCGCCAAAAAGGCATTCAGATCACCGAGATCAGCGTTCATTGTTTTGATTTCCGCACAACCCGTGCCGATTGTGCTGACTTATCACCCGATCCTCCGCTTCCTAGACTGAACCGCATCCCATCGACAAGAGGTTCAAAACATGACAAGCACCACCACGGCATCCGCCGACGCCCACACTTTCGTCCTGGGGCACCGCCCTGTCCGCCGCCTGGGCTACGGCGCCATGCAACTGGCCGGCTCGGGCGTCTTCGGGCCGCCACGAGACCGCGAGGCCGCCCTGGCGGTGCTGCGGGCGGCTGTCGAAGCCGGCGTGAACCACATCGACACCAGCGACTTCTACGGGCCGCACATCACGAACCAGCTGATCCGGGAGGCATTGCATCCCTATGCCGAGGATCTGGTGATCGTGACCAAGGTCGGCGCGGTGCGTGGCCCGGATGCGTCCTGGAACCCGGCCTTCTCGGCACCGCAGCTGCGGCAGGCGGTGCACGACAACCTGCGCCACCTGGGCCTGGACCAGCTGGAGGTGGTCAACCTCCGAGCGATGTTCGACGTGCACGGCCCGGCCGAGGGCCCGCTGGAAGAGCCGCTCACCGCCCTGGCCGAACTGCAGCAGCAAGGCCTGATCCGACACATCGGGCTGAGCAACGTCACGGCCCGGCAGGTTGCCGACGGCCAGCGCATCTGCCGCATCGCGTGCGTGCAGAACCAGTACAACCTGGTCCACCGGAACGACGACGGCCTGATCGACGCGCTCGCGCGCGACGGCGTGCCGTACGTCCCCTTCTTTCCACTGGGCGGCTTTTCGCCGCTGCAGTCGGCCGCGCTGTCCGGGGTGGCCAGCCAGCTGGGTGCCACGCCGATGCAGGTCGCCCTGGCCTGGCTGCTGCGACGCGCCCCCAACATCCTGCTGATTCCGGGGACCTCGTCGGTCGCGCACCTGCGGGACAACCTGGCAGCGGCCAGTCTGGCCCTGCCGGACGACGCGATGGACGCGCTGCAGCAGATGACCGCAACCGCGTAATCCGCAGCCTCGGCCGCCCGCAAGCGCCGCGGCTGCGCCCTCCTGCGACTACTGCTGCGGCACCTTGGCCACGGTCACCAGGTCGGCCACGAGCTTCTGGTCGGCCGCCAGCTTTGCGCGGAAGGCATCGCCGGCCATGAAGGCGGGCGTGATGCCCGACTGCATCAGCTTGCTCGCCACGTCCGGCTGCGCCAGCGCCTGTTGCAGGGTCGTGGCGATCTTTTGCACGATGTCGTTCGGCGTCCCGGCCGGCGCGAACACGCCGAGCCAGGCTGGAAAGTCCAGGCCCGGAAAGCCAGCCTCGTCGGCGGTGGGCACGCCCGGCAGCAGCGGGGTGCGCTCCGGCGTCAGCACGGCCAGCGCCTTGAGCTTGCCGGCGCGCACCTGGGGCGCGGCGTTGGAGATCGAATCGAACATGGCCTGCACCTGTCCGCCCAGCAGGTCGGTGGACGCGGGCACCGCGCCCTTGTACGGCACGTGCAGCAACTGCGTGCCGGTCTTGTGCGCGAACAGCTCGCCGGACAGATGCAGGATCGTGCCCGGGCCGGACGAGGCGTAGCTCACCTTGCCCGGGTTGGCCTTCGCGTACTGCACGAACTCGGCCAGCGTGTTCACGGGCACCGACGGGTGGACCACGATCACGGTCGGGCCGTAGCCGATCATGGCGACCGGCACGAAATCCTTGGTCGCGTCGTAAGGCAGCTGCCGGCGCAGGGCCGGCGCGATGACGTGGGTGGACGAGGACGTGACCAGCAGCGTGTAGCCGTCGGCTGGCGCGCGTGCCACTTCGCCGGCGCCGATGGTGCCGCCGGCGCCCGCCTTGTAGTCCACGATGACGGACTGCTTCAGGCCGCCCTCGAGGGCCAGCGCCACGCTGCGCGAGACCACGTCGACGGGCGATCCCGGCGGGAAGGGATTGATGATCCGGATCGTGCGCGCAGGCCAGGCCTGGGCGTGGACGGCGAGCGGCGCCAGGCCCAGCGCAAGCAGGGCGGCGGTGGCGGAACGGCGATGCATGTTTTTTGTCTCCTTGAGGTCCAGGGGTCCGCTCAGACGTCCAGCAGGATGCGGCCACCGCGCGTGAGCGTCTGGTTGTCGACGGAAATCTCGGGGTGGCGGATCACGCCTTCGAGGCGCAACTTGGCGTGGCAGGTGCCGCCCAGCACCATGGTGTCGCCCACGCCGATGTGCGAGGTGGCGTACATCTTCTTGTCGGTGCGCATCGACCCGGTGGGCGTGACGTTCTTGTTCAGGCCGATCGACACCTCGGCGGGGCAGTTGTAGCTCGCCGCGTCGTTCGCCTGCTCCAGGATCTTGCGCCAGGCCTGCGCCTGGGCGCCGCCCTCGATGTCGGTCACCACGCCCTTTTTGATCGTCAGGACGATCGGCTCCTTGAGCGAGCCCACCGAATGCGCCGTGAGGTCGAACACCACGCGGCCCTCGCCCGTCCCCTCGACCGGGCAGACGTGCGCCTCGCCGTCGGGAAAGGCGCAGCCGCCGCCCTTGCCGGGGTGCAGCGCCAGCGGCATGCCGGCGATCGAGCGCCCGGGGCGCCCCACGATGCTGGCGGTGAGGTCGGTGCCGTTGGGGCAGGTCACGCGGACCTGGCTGCCTTCGGTGTAGACCTGGGCGATCTTCAGGCCGAGCCGGTTCATGGCCTCGTAGTCGGCCCAGGCCGGACCGCCGGGCGCGAGCATGGCCACGGTGAGCTCTTCCATCAGGATGAACTTCTTGCCGGCTTCGACCAGGTCGTCGGTGATGCGCGCATGCGCCATCGCCGTGCTGGTGAGATAGACCACGAGCCCGACCTCGGGATCGTGCGCCGCATGGACCACGGGGCTGGCCGGGTTGGCTGCATGGTGCGCGCGCGGCGTCATCACGGTGACCACCGGCTCCATGTCCAGGCAGTTGGCCGCGGTGGCCAGGCCTTGCCACAGCAAAGGGTCCATGCCGGTGTCGGTGATGATGAGCACCTTGTCGCCAGCCCGGGCGTTGAGCTTCAGCGGTGTCTGGAACACCTTGGCGATTTCGATCAGCTTTTGTGACATGCGAGGCTTCGGTAGGAGGAATCAGGTGCGGTCGCGCGTGCGGTCGTACTCGTCGCGCGGCCCGGTGGCGCCCACATGCAACCCGCTGTCGATGATCACGTGGGTGCCGGTGCAGGCGTTGCTCATGGCGGAGCAGAAGAACAGGATCGGCGCCGCCACTTCCTCGGGCTGCACCCAGCGGCCGAGGGGCAGTTCGCGCGGCACGCGCTCGAGCGTCTCGGCGCTGATCTTGGCTTTCATCTGCGGCGTGAGCACCGGCCCCGGCAGCACCGCATTCACGCGGATGTTGTCGCGCCCGAGTTCGTAGGCGGCGTGGCGGGTCAGGCCCAGCACGCCCGCCTTGGCGGCCGTATAGCTCACGCCGTTGTTCATGGACATGCGCAGGCCCGCGAGCGACCCCACGGTGACGATGGCACCGCCGCCGCGCCGGCGCAGCGCCGGTGCCGCGGACTTGATGGCGTTGAAGGGACCGGTGAGATTCAGGTCGACCACCGCGTGCCAGTCGTCGATGGACAAGGTCGACAGGGTCTGGCGGGTGCCGCCGCCTGCCACGCTGACCACGAAATCGATGCCATCGAACTCGCGCTCGGTGCGCTCCACTGCCAGGGCGAAGGCGTCGAAGTCGCGCACATCCATGGCGCCGCCCAGTGCGCTGGCGCCCTCGCCCCGCAGACCGCTCGCGACGTGCTCGGCGCCCTCGCCATCACGATCGAACAGCGCGACCGCGACGCCCTGCTGCGCGAACATCCGCGCGGCGGCCGAGCCGATGCCGCCGGCCCCGCCGGTGATGAGGGCCACTTTGCCCTGGAGTCCGAAGTTCATGCGTGGGGTGCCTGCGATGGGAAAGAGGGAAGCGAACGCACCTGCACGCCGGCGTCGTCTTCGTAGGGGCGGATGAGTTCGCTGTAGTCGGCGTCGGGGCCGATACGTTCGACGGCCTGCGACCAACCAGCAAGCGCCGCTTGCGCCATGGCGGCCGTCAGGCCGCGCGCGCGGGCTTCGTCGATGAACAGCGCCAGATCCTTGAGCATCAGCCCAAGCGGTCCGCCGTAGTCGAAGGTGCCGGGCAGGATCGATGTCGGGAACTTGTCGAGGGTGGCGGCGTTGCGGCCCGAGCCTGCATTGATGGCCGACACCAGCGTCCCGGCGTCCAGGCCGGCCTGCACGCCCAGCACCACCCCTTCGCACGAGGCCACCATGGCCGCGGCCGAGATCGCGTTGTTCACGAGCTTGCACACCTGCGCCAGCCCAGGCTGCACGCCGACGTCGAAGCGCTTGCCGGCCAGCGCCTGCAATTGCGCGTCGACCGCCGCCACGTGGTCGGCAGCGCCTGCATGCATGAGGGACAGCGTTCCGGCCACCGCGCCCTGCGGTCCACCGCTGACGGGTGCATCGACCACGCCGATGCCACGCGCCGACAGCAGCTCGGCCATCTCGCGAACGCAGGCCGGGCCGACCGTGGACGTCTCGACCACCACGCGCACCGCACGCCCGCCCATGACGTCGCGGGCCACCGCCTGCGCCGCACTCACCGATGGCAGGCAGAGGAACACGGCCGCGGCGCGGTCCGCGACGTCGCGTGCCGACGCGCACACCGTCGCGCCGGCCTCCGCCGCCCGAGCGCAGGCCGCGGGCGACAGATCGTGCACCGCCAACGGAAAGCCAGCGGCCAGCAGCCGCTGCGCCAGCGCGCCGCCCATGTGGCCCAGTCCGATGAATCCGGTGATCTGCATGGCCTGCAGCGTATCGGGCACACCCACGCCGCAACAGGCCGGTGCGTCCACATAGCGGAACAGTCGGGCCGCCGACCCGACGTCAGATCAGGGCCCTGCCGCCTGCAGACGGGCCTCGATGGCGGCCTTGCTGGCGTGCAGGAGCCGGGTCAGCGGACCCAGCCGCTGTTCGATGCGAAAGCGCAGGGCGCAGATCGAGAGGCCCAGGATGGGGGTACCGTAGGCGTTCTGCACGGCGACGCCGATCGACATGATGTCGGGGGCCTCACCCGGTGCATTGACGGCGTAACCCGACTCGCGCGCCTGCCGCACCGCGTCCTTCAGCCGCTCGACGTCCGGCTCGCCGGCAGCGCGCAGCCGGGCCGCGTTGGCGTCGAGGATCTGGACCGCCGAATCGGGCGGCATGGCCGCGAGCATGGCGACGCTGCCGGCGCCACTGCCCATCGGGCGGCGGCGCCCGACCTCCAGCGTCAGCACCTTGACCGGGTAGCTGCCCTCCCGGCGGGCGAGACAGACGCCATCGAGCCCGCTGCCGACGATGGCAAAGGCAGTGTCGCCGCTGCCCTCGGCCACTTCGGCCAGCGCGTCGCTGCTCACGCCATACAGCGCCAGCGGAGGCTGGGCCACGAGCCCGAGCTCGTAGACGAGGGCCCCCAGCAGGTAGCCGCGGGTGGCGGGGTTCTGCCGCACGAGCCCCTCGTCCACCAGCCGGCGCAGGATGCGGTGCGCGGTGGGCCGCTCCAGATCCAGGGCACGCGCGAGCTCGACCAGGCCCATCTCGCGTCGGGCACTGCCGGCAATGGCCCGCAGCAGGGCGGCCGCACGTGCCACGGCCTGGGTGCCCGCAGCACCACTGGCGGTCCGGGGAGAAAGTACGGAGTTGAGCGCATCCATGTCCATATTCTGGACCCGCCTTCGATGCCGCGGTCGATGCGATCGGGGGGACGCGCCGAGCGCCCGGACGTCATGGCATGCGGCGCAGCCGGTGCGCGCTGGTCCCGGGTGCAGGAGCGGCACCGAGGCTCCCAACCCCAAAGTGCAATCGGGCTGCAGCGCCCGTCTGGCGGGCGCTGCGGGCGAATTCGTAACAAGCGTGACGATCTCGCAGGGATCCCGGCTCAGCCCAGGTGCCGCAGCCACGGACCTGGCTAGAGGACGACCTCGTCGACGCGGTACTCGAACAGCCAGCCGTAGCGTTCGCGCACGCGCTGCGGGCTCCATTCGCGGTCCACGTACGCCGCCGCGCCCGATGCGCTCGCGAGTTCGGGGTTGTGGAAGCGCCGGCCGTTCTCGGTCGATTTCTCGACGATCGTCGTGGTTCGAGCGAGGCGCGCGGCTTCGTAGCGCCGCAGCGCCTGGACGGGATCGTCGATCTCCGACAGGGCCCGCCCCAGCACGAAGCCGTCTTCGATGGCCATGCCCGCGCCCTGCGCCAGGAACGGCAGCGTGGGGTGGCAGGCATCGCCGAGCAGCGTGACACGGCCGTCGGTCCAGCGGGTCAGCGCCGGCCTGGCCATCAACGCCCAGCGGTAGGGCACGTCGATGTGGCGGATGAGCGCGTGGATGACGGGGTGCCAGCCGTCGAAGTCCGCGTGGCATTCGGCATGGCTGCCGCGCTGGGTCCACGACTCCGCGACCCATCGGTCGGTCTCGACGATGCCCACGAAGTTCATCAGCCGTCCGCCGCGCAGCGGGTAGTGGATGACATGCCGCCCGGGGCCGACCCAGTTGGTGCCCACCTGCCGGACGGTCTTCGGCTCGAGACGATCCACCGGGATCACGCCGCGCCAGGCCGTGCAGCCGGCGTAGGTGGCGGGCCCTTCTCCAAAGAGTTGCCTGCGCACCGACGAATGGACGCCGTCGGCACCGATCAGGACGCATCCGGTGTGCACGGCCCCGTCGGCCAGCGTGAGGCGCACGCCGTCGTCCGTCTGTTCGAAGTGTTCCCCGCGCGCGCCGAGGCGGATCGCATCGGGCGCGATCGAGCGGACGGCGTCCACCAGCACCCGGTGCAGGTCCGGGCGGTAGAGCGTGTAGTAGGGGTAGCCGTATTCGGCGACCGATGCGTCGCCGAGGTCGAAGAGCTTCCAGGTCTGGCCGGTGCTCCACAGGCGGATTTCCTTGCCGTCGGGCTCGACGGCGACGTCGGCCAGCGCCTGCTCCAGCCCCAGCAGGTGCAGCGCGCGCGTGGCGTTGGCGCTCAGTTGCAGGCCGGCACCGACTTCGCCGAGCTGGCTGGCCTGCTCGAAGACCTGCACGGCATGGCCGCGGCGCAGCAGCGCAAGGGCGGCCGTCAGCCCGCCGATGCCGGCCCCGGCGATGAGGATCGGATCACGCATCGGTCACTCCGCAGTGACGTTGGCTTGCTGGATGATCCTGGCCCACTTGGCCGCGTCCGTCGCAATGACCTTGCCGAAGGCGTCGGCGCCGGGAACGCCGGGCTCCACGCCCTGCTCCTTCAGCGCCTGGCGCACCTCCGGCAACTGGGCCACCTTGGCCATCGTGCGGCGCAGGAGTTCGAGCACCGGCGCCGGCGTGGCCTTCGGCGCCACGAGGCCGAACCAGGAATAGGCCTCGTACGGGGAACCGATGCCGGCCTGGAGGGTGGGGGTGTCGGGCAGCGGCCCATAGGGCTGCGCGCCGCCCGTCGCGATGGCACGCAGCTTGCCCGCCTGGATGAACGGATAGAGCGCGGCCGCGGTGTCGAAGACCAGGTCGACCTGGCCGCCGATGGCGTCGGTGATGGCCGGGCTGCCGCCGCGGTAGGGAACGTGGGTCAGCTTGATGCCGGCGGTGTCGGCATACAGCTCGGTCGCCAGGTGCCCGATCGAACCCGTGCCGGCGGTGCCCACGGTGACGGTGCCCTGCCGGGCCTTGCGCTGGATGTCCGCCAGCGAAGCGATGCCGGCACCTGTCGACGCCGCAATCATCATCGGGCCACGAAGCGCCATTCCGACCGGCACGAAGGACTGCGCGTCGTACTTGAGGTTCTTGTAGAGGCCCGGCGCGACGGCCAGGGTGCTGGTGCCGCCCCAGAGCAGCGTGTAGCCATCGGCGGCGGCGCGCGCGACGAAGGCGCTGCCGACCGTTCCGGCGGCGCCCGCGCGGTTGTCGATCACCACCGGCTGGCCGAGTTGCTCGGCCAGCGCCTTGCCGTACAGGCGCGCACTGGCGTCGGTCGGCCCCCCGGCCGGGAAGGGCACGACGATGGTGATGGGCCGATCGGGATAAGCGGGCTGGGCGAGCGCCGGAACCGACATGGCGGTGGCCAGCGCGACGAACGAGGCCGCGAAGGCGCGGCGGGTGATGGGGTGCATGGGTGTCTCCGGAAAAGAACGTGCGAATGCTTCGCTGCTGCAGCGATTGGAACGGCTCGTTTCAACGAAGTAAAAGTCAGAAATAGAATCAATTGATAAGTCAGATCTATCAATCGATGGGCCCGCGATGAACCTGTCTGTCCGCCAACTGCGCGCCTTCGTCGCGACCGCACGCCTGCGCAGCTTCACGCGGGCGGCCGAGCAGTTGCACGTCACGCAGCCGGGCCTGAGCGCCATGCTGCGCGAAGTGGAGTCGCAGCTGGACTGCCGCCTGTTCGAGCGCACCACCCGCAGCGTGACCTTGACGGTCCAGGGCGAAGCCTTCGTCCCGACGGCCCTGCGGGTGCTCAAGGAACTCGAAGACGCTGCCGCGTCGCTGGGGCGCATCACGGCCACGCAGAAGCGGCGCCTGTCGGTCGGCGCGACGCCCGTGATCGCCTCGTCGATCCTGCCCGAGGCCTGCGCACGGTTCGCACGGCAGCACCCGCAGGTCGAGGTGGAGGTGCAGGACCTGAGCCGCGAGTCGATCTACGAGCGGGTGCAGTCCGGTGTGCTCGACGCCGGGTTCGGCGCCTTTCTGGACACGTCGCGCACGGTGCGACGCCGCCGGGTCTTCGCATCCGCCCTGACCTTGATCGAACCCGAGGGGGCCGTCGCATCGCGCCGACGCTGGAAGGACGTGCCGCGCGACCGCATGATGGGCCTGCCGTCCGACAACCCCATCCAGCAACGCGTCGAGGCCCAGCTGCGCGCGACGGGCGAGCCCGGCAGCTTCGGGCAGAGCTTCAACCACCTGCACACGCTGCTGGCGATGGTCGAAGCCGGGGCCGGCCTGGCCGTGCTGCCGGACTTCGTCGCGAGTGCCGCGTCACGCTATCGCGTGACGCTGAGCGCACTGCGGAACCCGGTCGCCACGGTCGACTTCTATGAGATCACCAAGGCCGGCCGTGCGCAGAATGCACTGCTCGCGTCGTTGACGGCCTGCCTGGCCGAATGCGCCCTCGCGCACCGGTGAGGGCCAGCGGCTGCGCCACATCGGCGGGCCGCCGGACGCGTCGCAGCCGCCACGCACGGTGCCCGACGGGGCACGCGGAACGGCAAGAAAAAGTGTGAAGCGCGCCGATACGCCGGATTCTGTGCACGGCGACACCCTTGCGGATGCCGCCGCGTGACCGCCATTCATCTGGGCCGTGGGTCGCCCACACGGCTCGGTGCCACCTACCCGCCAGCTCTGCGGAACCACATCGACGCTGGCCTACTTGGTGTTGCTGCGCGCAGAGATTGCCCGTTTCACCCGGATCGGGGTTGCCCCCTCACCGACTCGTCTCTGTTGCTCTGATCCTCACCTCGCGGTGGAGAGCCGTTAGCTCCTGCGCTGTCCTGTGCAGTCCGGACGTTCCTCCAGTGCGCTCTTTCGAGACTTGCACCAGCGGCGGCCTGGCGTGCTTCACGGGCGCAATTATCGCCGTGCCCGCTTGAAGCGCCCCGGCGTGGTGCCCGCATGGCGCGCGAAGGCGCGGTTGAAGGCCGCCTCGGACCGGTAGCCCACCGCCTCGCCGATGCTGGCCGTGTCCTGCGTGCCCCGGGCGAGCAGGTGGGCCGCCCGCTCCATGCGCAGCGTCGTCAGCACAGCCATCGGGCCGGTGCCCACGCGACGCGTGAACTCGCGCGCGAAGGTCGCGCGCGACACATGGCAGCGCGCGGCGAGCGAGGCCACGGTCCATGGCGCTTCGGGCTGGGCCACCATGGCATGCAGCGCGGCACCCAGGCGCGGGCTGGCGATCAGCCCGAGCAGGCCGCCGAGTTCGGGCTGCGTCTCGAGATACGCGCGCACGGCCAGCGTGAAGAGCGTGCCCGACAGCTGCGCGACGATGACGTGCGCCCCGGCGCGCTGCTGGGTCACCTCCTGCGCCATGAGGCGCACCAGCCCTTCGAGCCAGGCGAACTCGGGCCGGCCACCGAAGGCGATCACCAGCGGCTCGGGCAGCGCGTCGAGCAGCACGCTGCGGCGGCGGCCGGGGAACTCGAACTCGCCGCACAGGATGTCGGTGTCGGCCCGGGCCGGGTGGCGCAGGTTGGTCTTGAGATCGACCAGCGCGCCCGCCCGCTGGCGGATGGGACGGTCCTCGCCCTGCGGCTCGGCGCTGCGCAGCACATGCGCCTGCCCGCGGGGCAGCACGACCAACGTGCCGGCTTCCAGCACCCGGCTGTCGTCCTGACCGGCCAGCAGCAGCTCGCAGCGGCCGCGCAGCACGATGTGGAAAGGCGCGCGCCAGGGGCCGATGGCCGCATGGGGCGCCGACCAGGTTTCGCCGAACAGGCAACGCAGGTCCATGCGCCCGCGCGGGTCCAGCCAGGTCACGAGTTCGGCGAGGGGGTCATCCATCGGGAGCCGCATTTGAGACGGAAAAGCAATTGAATGATCCTGGAGCGCATTCACGATCTTATCGCCGGCGCCCAGAATTCATCCACGACCTTCGAGGTGAACACCATGGCTTCCACTGAACGTACGCCCCCCCTTCCCGTCTCCTACTTCGGCATCGCCGTCGGCACGCTGGCGCTGGCCAACGCCTGGCGCGTCGCGGTGCCGCTGTGGCAGCTGCCTGCCGAAATCGCGCAGGCCACGGCCGTGGCCGGCCTCGCGGTGTGGGCGCTGCTGCTGGCCCTCTATGCCCACAAGTGGCTGCATCAGCGCGCGGCGGCGCGGGGCGAACTCGATCATCCGGTGCAATCGTCCTTCGTGGCGCTGGTGCCGGTGTCCAGCCTGCTCGCCGCGATGGCGCTGCTGCCGTGGTCGAGGCCCCTGGCGCTCGCCGTGTTCGGGGTTGCGGTGGTGGGTGGCGCGGCGCTCGGGCTGTGGCTGTACGGCCGCCTGTGGCTGGGCGGCCGTGCGCCCGAACTCGTCACGCCCGCGGTCTACCTGCCGGCCGTGGCGCAGAACTTCGTGGCCGGGACCGCCGCTGCGGCCTTCGGCTGGCCGCAGGTGGGCCTGTGGTTCTTCGGCGCCGGGCTGTTCTCGTGGTTCGCGATCGAGTCGCTGGTCCTCGGCCGCGCCGCGCTGCAGGCGCCGCTGCCCGAGGCCCTGCGGCCCTTGCTGGGCATCCAGCTCGCGCCAGCCGTGGTCGGCGGCGTGAGCTGGATGGCCGTGAACCACGGCGTGCCCGACCTGTTCGCGCAGGCGCTGCTGGGCTATGGCCTGTTCCAGGCGGCGCTGCTGCTGCGGCTGCTGCCCTGGATCGCGCGGCAGCCCTTCGCGCCCTCGTTCTGGGCCTTCAGCTTCGGCGTCGCGGCGCTGCCCACGCTGGCGATGCGCCTGCTCGGCGCCGGCGCCGGCGGCCCGCTGGCCTGGGTGGCGCCCGCCACCTTCGCGGCCGCCAACCTCATCATCGGGCTGCTCGCCGTGCGGACCCTGGCCCTTCTGCTGCAGGGCCGGCTGTTGCCGGCGGCAACCCCCTTGCGCTGAAACGGTCGCGGGCAGGATTCACAATGCGCGTTGTCCGCCCGTCGACCCCTTTCCTCCAGGAGACCCGCATGAAGGCCCAGAACGTCCTGCAGACCATCGGCAACACGCCGCACATCCGCATCAACAAGCTCTTCGGCCCTGCCACGCAGCAGGTGTGGATCAAGTCCGAGCGCAGCAACCCCGGCGGCTCGATCAAGGACCGCATTGGCCTGGCCATGATCGAGGACGCCGAGAAGTCCGGCGCGCTCAAGCCTGGCGGCACGATCATCGAGCCGACCAGCGGCAACACCGGCATCGGCCTGGCGATGGCCGCGGCCGTCAAGGGCTACAAGCTGGTGCTGGTGATGCCCGAGTCGATGTCCATCGAGCGCCGGCGCCTCATGCTGGCCTACGGCGCGAGCTTCGACCTCACGCCGAAGGAAAAGGGCATGAAGGGCGCCATCGCGCGCGCCGAAGAGCTGGTCGCCAGCACGCCCAACGCCTGGATGCCGCAGCAGTTCAACAACCCCGCCAATGTGGATGTGCATGTACGCACCACGGCCGAGGAGATCGCGGCCGACTTCCCTGAAGGCGTCGACGTCATCATCACCGGCGTGGGCACGGGCGGCCACATCACCGGCTGCGCGCAAGTGCTCAAGAAGAAGTGGCCCAAGCTGAAGGTGTTCGCCGTCGAGCCGGTCGCGTCGCCGGTGCTCTCGGGCGGCAGCCCGGCGCCGCATCCGATCCAGGGCATCGGCGCCGGCTTCGTGCCGCAGATCCTGAAGACCGACCTGCTCGACGGCATCATCCAGGTCGACGCCGAACCGGCGCGCGAGATGGCCCGCCGCTGCGCGCGCGAGGAAGGCATGCTGGTCGGCATCTCCTCCGGCGCCACACTGGCCGCCATCGCGCAGAAGCTGCCCGAATTGCCGGCCGACGCGGTGGTGCTGGGCTTCAACTACGACACCGGCGAGCGCTACCTGTCGATCGAGGGCTTCCTGCCGGCCTGAGCGCCACGGCCCGGCCTCGGGAGGCTGCCCTCAACCGAGGAGTTCGCGGCGAGCGAAGCGCACCACGGTCACCCCGGCCCGCGCCTGCCGGGTCGAGGGCATGACCAGCACGCAGTCGTCGTAGGGGGTACGCACGGGTTCGCCGTCGTTGTCTCCGATCACGGTGCCGGCCAGCGGCACCAGCGGCAGGCCGGTGAAGTCAGCGGTGAACCGAAAGCGCTCGCTTCGGGCCACGACGGGGCCGGTGACGTGCAGGGCCCACTGCTTCGACACATCCGGCTGGCGCCAGCCGGGCAACAGTGCCTCCGCGGCATCGCCCGGCAGCGTGCCGGCCAAGGCCAGGAAGCGCACGCACTGGTCGCGCGCCACCACCAGGCTTGCGGGATCGCCATGGAAGCCGCATTCGACGAGCAGCGAACGCGTGTCGGGCTGCTGCGCGTCGGGTTCACCCAAGCGGCCGAAGTCGCGCATGCGCACGCCGTCCCTGTGCCCCGCATCCACCACCACATGTGCAGGAGCACGCATCTGCCGCGCCAGCGCCAGGTTGCGCGGCTGCAGCCCGACCAGGGCGAGCGCCGGCCCGGGCTCGTGCATGGAATGCAGGTCCAGCAACCAGTCCGAGGCCTCGACGAAGGGGCGCAGTGCGGCCGCGCGGCGGCGCTCGCGTGTGCCCCCGTCGGCGATCCGCTCGGGCATCCATTGGCGGTTCATGTCTTCGTCGACGAAGCGCGAGTCGTCGTGCCGGCGTGCATCGAAGCGGTCGAAGGCCTCCAGGTTGCACCAGGCGAGCGTGAGCGCGCCGCGTGCGGGCCGAACGCCTGCCTGCAACAGGCCCAGCACGGCCCAGGCACCGCACAGCTCGTTGCCGTGCACCAGGGCGCTGACCATGACGCGCCGGCCCGGCGCCCCGGAGTCGAAATGCCAGACGCCCTCGACGCCGGTGTTGCCTGCACGCCAGGGGGCAATGTCGGGTGGCGACAGCTCGAAAGACGGGTCGCTCATTCACGGATCTTCGCGAAGTCGACGATGCGCTGGTACTTGGCGGTCTCGGCCTCCAGGAAGCGCGGCATGTCCACCGCCTGGGGCGCGATCGTGGAGCCGTTGTCTTCCAGCTTCTTGCGCAGCTCGGGCGCCTTCAGGGCCTCGGCCAGGGCCGTGCGCAGGCGCGCGGCGATGGGCGCTGGCAGCTGGGGCGGCGCCATCAGCGCGAACCAGACGCCGATGTCGATGTCCTTCAAGGCCGCATGGTCGGCCAGCGGCGCGATGTCGGGGGCCGCGGCGGAGCGGCTCTTCTCGGTGATGCCCAGCGCCACGACCTTGCCGCTGCGGATCTGCGGCAGTCCGCTGGAGAGCACGAAAACGCCCAGGTCGAGCGTGCCGCCGACCAGGTCGGTGGTCAGTGGCCCCACCCCGCGGTAGGGGATGTGGGTCATGAACAGCCCGGCCTGCTGCTTGACCATCTCGCCCGCCAGGTGAAGTGCCGTGCCGACGCCCGAGCTGCCGTAGCTGTAGTGGCCGGGGCGCGCCTTGACCGCCTGCAGCAACTGGTCGACGCTGCGGATGCCGCTGGCGGCCGACGCCACCAGCACCATCGGCTGCGACCCGACCAACCCGATCGGCGTGAAGTCCCGCGGCGTGTACTTGACCGTGGGCGACACCAGCCGCGCGATCGCGATTTCATTGTTGGCGCCCAGCAGCAGCGTGTAGCCATCGGGCGTGGCGCGAACGACCTTCTGCGCGCCGATGGTGCCGCCCGCGCCGCCCAGGTTCTCGACGACCACGGGCACACCGAGCGTCTTGGCCAACTGGTCCGCAACCGCCCGGCCGGTCAGGTCGGTGCTTCCGCCGGGGGGATAGCCGACCACCAGGGTGATGGGTCGGCTGGGATAGGTGTCGGCCCGGGCCGGCGCAGCCGGCGCCAGCACGGCGGCGAAAAGGGCGGGCAGCATCAGCGCCCGAAGTCGGCGGATCGGTGGCATGGCGTCTCCTGTCTTGTGGGTAGGGCGTGATTCTTTCGCCGCCAACACCGCTGCTCGTGCCGAATCGGCACATTCCCGTGCCGTTCTCGCATCCCCCTGCATGCGGCATGGAGCGCCTAGACTGGCACCACGGCCTCCCAGAGCCGCTCGGCGAGCGGCGACAGCCGGCGCTTGTCGCGAACCATGCGCACCTCGAAGCCGATCTCCATGGCCTTGCCGCCCAGGGGCACGATCTTTTTCTGCTGGCACGCCCCGGCCGCCAGCGACCAGGGCAGCCAGGCCACGCCCAGCCCCTTCTGGACGTACTCCAGCAAGGCGTCGGCCGAATCGGCCTCGAGCGTCGGCCGCAGGCGGGGCGCCTGCGCATGGTTGGCCAGGTGGTCGGACACGAGGTGGCCCAGTGCGAGCGTGCCGGCATACGACAGGAACGGCACCGGCCGGCTGCCGTCCAGGCGAAAAAGAGGCTGGCCGCTGGCCTGCGCGCGAGACACCGGCACCAGCCGGTCGTGCGCCACCGTGTGCTGGAGGTGCTGCGCCGGCCGCAGGCGCAGGGCGATCAGCGGATGGTGGTAGCTGAGCATGAAATCGATCTCGCGGTGCTCCAGCCGCTGCAGGGCATCGGCCATCGCGCCGGTGCGCACGTGGACCATCGCCTGCGCCGTCAATCCCCGCACCCGCCAGAGCCAGTCGGCGGCGATCGTGCGCGCCAGGGTGCGGCCGGTCCCCAGCGTGAAGACCGGCTGTCCGTGCTGTGTCCCGCCCCGGAGTTCGCGCTGCGCGGCGGACAGGCCGTCCACGGTCTGCCTGGCGTGGCGCAGGAGGATCTCTCCGGCAGCCGTCAGCGCCACCGGCGAGCCACCGCGCACCACCAGCGGCACGCCGGCCCACTGCTCCAGCTCGCGGATCCGGCGGCCAAAGGCCGGGTGCGTGACGTGCCGCGACTCGGCCGCACGCGTGAAGCTGCGCGTCTCCGCGAGCGCGACCAGATCCTCCAGCCATTTGACCTGCATCGTGGGGTTCCTTCCTGCGCCGGGCGCGGACGAATTTGAGGTGGCCGCCATCATCCCCTGGCCGGCGACGGGTGCGGATGCCGCACACGACAATCGCCCGATGCCTCACGGACCCTCCCGCCGGCTCCAGGCGGTCGATGCCGGCATCGCGCCGCCCAGCCCGGAGCAGCAAGCCTTCGACACTCTCCATCACCGCATCGACACGCAGCGCGCGCTGCTGGCCGACTGGCAGGCCGCGATCGACGCCTACGAGCAGCGCCATGCCCAGGACGTGCTGCCCCTGCTGCGACAGTACCGCCGCCTGCACGTCGACCTGCTCGAACGGCTGGACCAGGCGGCCTCCGGCGGCCTGCGCCTGGGCCGCACGGACGCACAGGCGCTGCATGAACTGATCGTCGACATCGCGGACAGCCTGCTGCTGGGCGAGGACGACGCGGCGCAGCGCGACGCCATCGACCGCCTGCGCGCCCGCTATGTGGACGAGCCCGACGACGCCGAACCGCCCGCGGCCACCGACGATCCGGAGGCGCTGCTGCGGCGCCTGGAGGCGGAGCACGACGCCGCCGAAGCCGCCCGCGCCGCGCAGCGCGCCGCCCACCGGCGCGAGGCCGCGGCCCGCAAGAAGCAGCGGGAGCCCGAAGCCGTCGAGGCCAACCAGTCGCTGCGCGCCGTGTACCGCCAGCTGGTGAGCGCATTGCACCCCGATCGCGAGCCCGATCCCGCGGAGCGCCAGCGCAAGACGGTGCTGATGCAGCACGTCAACGAGGCCTATGCGGCGCAGCGCCTCGCCGACCTGCTGCAGCTGCAGCAATCCATCGCCGACGCCGACACGCGCCGCGCCGCGCAGGCCGGCCAATTGCCCGCCGAGCGGCTGGCCGCGTACAACCGCCTGCTGGCCGACCAGCTCAGCGCCCTGCAGCGCGAGGTGCGCGAGCTGGAGGCCGACTTCAAGGCCCGCCACCACCTGAACCCGCACGGGCGCCTCAAGCCCGGCACGCTGGGCGAGCACCTGCGCATCGAGCAGGCCAAGCTCACCAACGGCATCCGCGAAATGCAGCGCGAGGCGCGCCTGCTGGACGACGCGGACACCCTCAAGCAGTGGGTGAAGGCGCAGCGGCGCATGGCGCGACAGGCCGGCGACGACGACTGAATTTTTTGACTAGGTGCCCGACGACCATGCGCATAGCCTCGACCCAACTCACAGAAGCCACACTGCTGGGCCAATATGCGGAGCCGGATGGGTGGGCAAGAGACGAATACCAGCTCGGAACACGACTGGTATGGCTCTACCGAAAGGCAGATGAAAGTGCGGAACACGCGCGCGCGGGTGCAGCGGCCCTGTTCTCGGCCGCCTGGGCCGACGTTGCTGCCGTCGTTGATCTGGCCGCGCAGGCGTCGCGCGCACTGCTTCCCGATCTGTGGCTGCAATATGACCAGACAACGCGCGGTGGTACGCGACTGGCCGTTTGGGGCATCACCTTGAAGCCATTCGAGGGGCTTGTGTCCTACGAGGTCGGCGAGAACTTGGACTTCGACGCCGAAGTACCGACTTTCCACTTGCTAGACGTGTTCGAAGAAGCTCCCTTGAAAGTTGAAGCGCTTCCTCGGGAACACCGCATCCATGTCCAACGCTCGCCAGACGGTAGCCTGCGCATCGCTGCGGCCCGCTGACGACGAACTGCCGCGCGCGTCGGCGACAATCGCCCCCTTCACCGCCCCCTGCCCGATCACCACGGGCCGCGCGCCATGATCCGCATTTCAGAACTCAAGCTCCCGCTCGACCACGCGCCCGACGCGCTGCCCGCCCTCATCGCCCAGACCCTGGGCGTGGCGCCGGCCGAGATCGCCGACCACACCGTCCACAAGCGCAGCTTCGATGCCCGCAAGGCCGAGCTGCGCACGGTCTACATCGTCGATGTCGCGCTCGCTGGCAACGATGCGCCGGCACGCGAAGCCGCGCTGCTGGCGCAGCACGCGAAGAACCCGCACATCCAGCCCGCGCCCGACATGGCCTGGCGCCCGCCCGTGCAGGCGGCCGAAGGCGCGCCGCGCCCGGTGGTGGTGGGCTTCGGCCCCTGCGGCCTCTTCGTCGCGCTGCTGCTGGCGCAGATGGGCTTCCGGCCCATCGTGCTGGAGCGCGGCAAGGCGGTGCGCGAACGCACGCAGGACACCTGGGACCTGTGGCGGCGCAAGGAGCTGCACCCCGAATCGAACGTGCAGTTCGGCGAAGGCGGCGCCGGCACCTTCTCGGATGGCAAGCTCTACAGCCAGATCAAGGACCCGCGCTTCCTCGCGCGCAAGGTGCTGCACGAGTTCGTGAAGGCCGGCGCGCCGGAGGAGATCCTGTGGGAAGCGCACCCGCACATCGGCACCTTCCGGCTGGTGAAGATGGTCGAGACCATGCGCGCCGAGATCCTCGCGCTGGGCGGCGAGATCCGCTTCCAGCACAAAGTGACCGACATCCAGGTGGAAGGCGGCCGCATCCGCGGCCTCACCGTACTCGACCAGGCGAACGGCCAGGTGCACGAACTGCGCAGCGAGCACGTGGTCATGGCGCTGGGCCACAGCGCGCGCGACTCCTTCGCCATGCTCTGGCGCCGCGGCGCGCCCATCGAGGCCAAGCCTTTCTCGATCGGCTTCCGGGCCGAGCACCCGCAGGGCCTGATCGACCGCGCACGCTGGGGCCGCCATGCAGGCCACCCCGCGCTGGGCGCGGCCGAGTACCGGCTGGTGCACCACGCGAGCAACGGGCGCTCGGTCTACAGCTTCTGCATGTGCCCCGGCGGCACGGTGGTGGCCGCCACCAGCGAGCCGAACCGCGTCGTGACCAACGGCATGAGCCAGTACTCGCGCGCCGAGCGCAACGCGAACGCGGGCATCGTGGTCGGCATCACGCCCGACGACTACCCGACCGACTACCAGCACCTCGACCTGCCACCCGAGCTGCTCGAGCAAGCCCAAGGCAAGCCGCACCCGCTGGCCGGCATCGAGCTGCAGCGGCGGCTCGAGTCGAATGCCTTCGTGCTCGGCGGCAGCGACTACTGCGCACCGGGCCAGCTGGTGGGCGACTTCGTCGCCGGCCGGCCGTCGACGGAGTTCGGCGAGGTGCAGCCCAGCTACAAGCCCGGCGTGCGCCTCGGTGACCTGCACGCGGCCCTGCCCGCGTACGCGATCGCGGCCATGCGTGAGGCCTTCCCGACCTTCGGCAAGAAGATCCCCGGCTTCGACCGGCACGACGCCGTGCTGACCGGCGTGGAGACCCGCACCTCCTCGCCCATCCGCATCGCCCGAGACGACTACACGCTGCAGTGCCCCGGCATCGCCGGCCTGTACCCGGCCGGCGAAGGCGCGGGCTACGCGGGCGGCATCCTGTCGGCGGGGGTCGACGGCATCAAGGTGGCGGAGGCGGTGGCGCGGGCGATCGCCGCGGCCGACGAAGCGCAGCGGGTGCCGGCATGACACGGGCACGCGGCTTCCTGCTGGCCGTGGCGGCGATGGCTGCGGTGGTGCTGGCCTCCAACGTCCTGGTCCAGTACGCGATCAACGACTGGCTCACCTGGGGCGCCTTCACCTACCCGGTGGCCTTTCTCGTGAGCGAGCTGGTCAACCGCCGCTTCGGCCCACGCCTCGCGCGGCGCGTGGCGTGGGTGGGTTTCGCGGTGGCGGTGCCGGCGTCGCTGTGGCTGGCGCCGGTGCGCATCGCGCTCGCGTCGGGCACGGCCTTCATCGCCTCGCAGTTGCTGGACATCGGCGTGTTCGACCGACTGCGCCGCGGCACCTGGTGGCGGGCGCCGCTGGTGGCGACCGTGGCGGCGGCGCTGCTCGACAGCGCGGTGTTCTGGGGCATCGGCTTCGCCGGCACGGGCGGGCCGTGGCTGACCTGGGCGCTGGGCGACCTGGCCGTGAAGCTCGCGGTGGGCGTGTGCATGCTGCTGCCCTTCCGCCTGCTGATCGCGCGCAGCCTGGCATCGCGCAACGACGGAGCGCTGCAACCATGATCGACACCGACATCCACTTCTACGAACCGGCGAAGGGCCACGGCCTGCCGCACGACCCGTTCAACGCGATGGTGGGGCCACGGCCGATCGGCTGGATCTCGTCGCATGACGGCGCGGGCCGGCTCAACCTCGCGCCCTACAGCTTCTTCAACGCCTTCAATTACGTGCCGCCGATCGTCGGCTTCGCGAGCATCGGCGCCAAGGACACGCTGCGCAACATCGAGGCCACAGGCGAATTCGGCTGGAACCTGGCGACGCGCGCGCTGGCCGAGCCGATGAATGCCAGCTGCGCCGCCGTGCCGCCCGAGGTGGACGAATTCGCGCTCGCGGGCCTCACGCCCGTGCCGTCGCGCCACATCGCCGTGCCGCGTGTGGCCGAGAGCCCCGTGTCCTTCGAGTGCAAGCTCACGCAGGTGCTGCGCCTGCAGGGTGCGGACGGCACGCCCGTCGATACCTGGCTGGTGCTGGGCGAAGTCGTCGGCGTGCACATCGCGCGCCGGCTGCTCAAGGACGGCATCTACGACACCGCCGCCGCCGAGCCCATCCTGCGCGCCGGCGGCCCGGCCGACTATTTCACGATCACGCCGGAAGCCCGCTTTCGCATGTACCGGCCGCGCTGACGCTGCAGCGCGCCGACCCTTTCATCCCGCAGATCGACCGACATGACCGACCACGACGTGACCCCCGAAGCCCGCCCCGAGATGGCGGCACCGCCTGCCACGCCCGCCGCGGCCGACGCCCCCGCATCCACCCGCGGCGACCGCCCGATCCAGCCTGAGGCCGGTGCCGACACGGGCACCGACGGCCCCTCGCGCAAGCGCCGCCGCGGTGGCCGCAACCGCGGCCGCACCGAGGCGCGCGACGCTGCCGCGCCGGGCGCCGTGCGCGCGCCGGCACCGGCTGCGACGGCCCCACGCCGCGAGCGCCAGGTGCACCCGCTGCTGGAAAAGCTGGCCACGCTCTACCCGCACCTGTTCGGCGCGCGCTTCCTGCCTCTGCAGCGCGGCATCTACGAGGCGCTGCTCGAACGGCATCCGGAAGAGCTGCCGAAGGAAGAGCTCAAGATCGCGATGGGCCTGCACGCCCGCTCGGGCCGCTACCTCGAAGCGATCGCGGCGCGCCACCCGCGCCACAACCTCGAGGGCGAGGTGGTCGAGCCGGTGGCGCCGGAGCATGTGCACCACGCCATCGTGGAGCTGTTCCGCCGCCGCCAGTCGCGCACGCAGGACGACCTGCGCCCGCAGCTGATCGCCCGCCTGGTCGACGCCATCGACGCCTCGGGCCTGGAGCGCGAGGCCTACACCGAGCAGGTGCGGGTGTCGCAGCCGCAGGCGCTGGCGCTGCTGGACGAGGCCTTCGCCGAGCGCGGGCGCCGCGCCGCCAAGCGCGAGGCGCTGCTGCGGGCCTTCGAGGCCAGTGGCCAGCCCACGGTGGAGGCCTTTGCCGAGATGTACGGCATGAACCCGGGCGAGACCCAGCGGCTGCTGGCCCAGGCGAAGAAGGCCCGGACGCCGGCCTGAACGGCGCGGGAAATACTCAGATTCGTCTTAGCATTTTCTTAAGAAAAATCGGGACCTGGCGCCCGTCCGACGGGCGTCAGTCACTATGAAATTCATAGTAAACCGACCTATAAAAAAAGCCCGCAAAAGCGGGCTTTTCTTCGAGGCGGACGCCGAGGGTGCAGCCGCCGAACGCGCCCTCAGCGCTGGGCGTTCTGAAGCGCGGCGATACGCTCCTCGATCGGCGGGTGCGTGGCGAACAGCTTGCCCATGGCGCCCGTGATGCCCATGGCTTCCACGGCCTTGGGCAGCTCGCCGGCGGGCAGGCCGCCCAGGCGGGCCAGTGCGTTGATCATCGGCTGCTTGCGGCCCATGAGCTGTGCGGCACCGGCATCGGCACGGAACTCGCGCTGGCGCGAGAACCAGGCCACCACGATGGCGGCGGCGAAGCCCAGCACGATGTCCAGCACGATGGTGGTGACCATGTAGCCGATGCCGGGGCCGCTGTTCTCGCGGTCGTCGCCGCGGCGCAGGAAGGAGTCGACCGCGTAGCCGATCACGCGCGACAGGAACACGACGAAGGTGTTCATCACGCCCTGGATCAGGGTCATGGTCACCATGTCGCCGTTGGCCACGTGCGCGACCTCGTGGCCGATGACGGCCTCGACCTCGTCGCGCGTCATGTTCTGCAGCAGGCCGGTGGACACGGCCACCAGCGACGAGTTCTTGAACGCACCGGTGGCGAAGGCGTTGGGCTCGCCTTCGAAGATGCCGACCTCGGGCATGCCGATGCCGGACTGGTCGGCGAACTTGCGCACCGTCTGCACGATCCACGCCTCGTCGGGCGACTGCGGCTCGTTGATGATGCGCACGCCCGCGCTCATCTTGGCCATCGGCTTGGAGATGAGCAGCGAGATGATGGCGCCGCCGAAGCCCATCACCAGCGCGAAGCCCAGCAGCGCGCCAAGGTTGAGCCCGTTGGCCGTGAGGTAGCGGTTCACGCCGAGCAGGCTGGCGACCACGCCCAGCACGGCGACCACCAGCACGTTGGTCAGGACGAACAGAAAAATGCGCTTCAAGTTGATTTCTCCGTGGGAGGAAGAACGCCGCACATTTGGGGGCCAGGCGGCCCGCTTCAAGCCGTGCGGCGTGTCCGGGCGTCGCTGTCGTTGCTGGTTATGGCCGCCCGCCGGGGTCTGAAAACCCCGCGGTCATCATAAAAGGAAGGTTCGCAATTCCCCGCCTGCCAACCGGGAATGCCGAAGACCGGCAGCGGGGTGAAGGGTTTGCCGGACAGGTGCGTGGCGGCCAGCGCCTCTTCGATCGCCGCATCGTCGGCCGCGATGGACGGCCGGGCGCCGGGCCCGCACAGCACGTGCGCGGTGGCCGCCTTGTGGCCGGCCAGGATCTTCTCCATCAGCGCGTGGCCGAAGACATGCAGCCGCGCCTGCGTCCACAGCGCGCGCTGCTGGACGAAGAGCCGCCGCCAGTCGCGCGCCAGCAACGCGTCCCACAGGGCCGGCGGCGCGTCGAGCACGGCGCCGTTCTCGTCGAACAGGGTCAGCGCATCGCGCAGCGGGCCGCGCGTGCCGCCGATGCCCAGGCGCGCGATCTCGGCCGCCTGCAGGCGGTTGAGCCGGCGCTTGGCCCGCGGAAAGGCCAGCCACACCAGCCCGTTGAAGAAGTCGTGGGCGTTGTCACGCGTGGGCACGCAGTCGGTGCGGAAGATGAAGGCTTCGTAGGCCTCGCCCGCGGGCAGTTCG
This sequence comes from Pseudomonadota bacterium, assembly GCA_018241185.1. Lineage (GTDB taxonomy): Bacteria > Pseudomonadota > Gammaproteobacteria > Burkholderiales > Burkholderiaceae_C > Xenophilus. The sequence continues at coordinate 56,223 of JAFEEH010000195.1, forward strand.
GCCTGCGGCACGAAGCGCGGCCCGTCCGCGGGCGCCAGCCCATCCAGCGCCTGCGCCACCGACGTGCACCGCGCCGCCTCCCACGCCGGCGCCCCGACGACGGCCCAGGGTGCGAGGCCCGGCAGCGTCCAGTCGACAAGCGGCAGGCTCACCGCAGGCGAGCCGTGTTCAGGCGCCCGCCCAGCGGACACGGTCCGGGTGCTGCAGCAGCACGAACTCGCCCTGCAGGCGCTCGAAGAACTTGAGTGAACTGGCGTGCTTGCCCAGCAGCCTGGCGGCGCGCAGCGCCTGCACCACGTCGTTGAGCGCGAGTTCGGCACCGCTGCGAAGCGCAGGCGCGGCGTCGAGCACGGCCTGCGCGGCGGCGCTCGGCGCCGGCGGCGCGGCCGTGACCGTGCGCTCCGCACGGGTCCTGGGGGCCCGGGGCGCCTCGGGTGCCTCTGTCGGCTCCGCCGTCTTGCGCGCGGCTGTCTTGCGCGCCGCCGTCTTGCGGGCCGGGGCGGGCGCAGCGGCTGGCGCGTCGGGGAGGTGGGTGGGCTCGACCGGCTCCGCCGCGCGGCCGGCGGTGGGCGCATCCCCGCGCCGGGCGGCGGTCTTCCGGGCGGCGGTCTTGCGCGCCGGACGGGCCGGCGGCGCGTCGGCCGGTGCCGCCGCCGTGCCGGCGCCCTTGTGCTTCAGGTCGATGAAATGGTCGTAGGCGGCGCGCGTCTCCTCGCCGGTCTTGCCCTGCTGGCCGATGCCGCAGACGCGGCAGCCCTTCTCGCGCAGCCGGTTCACCAGTGGCGCGAAGTCGGAATCGGAGGACACCAGGTAGACCAGGTGTGGCCGTTCGGCCATGACCAGGTCCATCGCGTCCACCGCCAGCGCGATGTCGGTGCTGTTCTTGCCTGCCGCCAGGTTGACCATGGGCCGCATCGACAGGCGCTTGAAGAGCTGCTGATGCTTGAGCGCGACCTCGGCCGTGCAGTACGCCCGGCGCACATGCAGGTGCCCGTGCTCGGCGATCACGCCGCGCACGGCCTGCTCCATCACGTCGGCCGAGACGTTGTCGGCGTCGACCAGGAGCATGACCTTGTGACCATTGAGCGCGGCGTTCATGCGAGCTTCCAGTTCAGCGTCTCGCCGCCACGCAGCGGCTTGAGCGTGGCTTCGCCGAAAGGCACGGTTTCGGGCACGGTCCACATTTCGCGCTTCAGGGTGATGGTGTCGGTGTTGCGCGGCAGGCCGTAGAAGTCGGGGCCGTGGAAGCTGGCGAAGCCTTCCAGCCTGTCGAGCGCGCCGGCGTTGTCGAAGGCCTCGGCGTACAGCTCGATGGCGGTGAGCGCGGTGTAGCAGCCGGCGCAGCCCAGGGCGTTTTCCTTCAGCACGGCCGGGTGCGGTGCGCTGTCGGTGCCGAGGAAGAAGCGCGGGCTGCCGCTGGTGGCTGCCTCGACGAGCGCGACGCGGTGCGTCTCGCGCTTGAGCACCGGCAGGCAGTAGTAGTGCGGACGGATGCCGCCGGTGAAGATGGCATTGCGGTTGTAGAGCAGGTGGTGCGCCGTGATGGTCGCCGCCGTGAAGTTGCCGCCGGCGTCGCGCACGTAGTGCGCGCCTTCCTTCGTCGTCAGGTGCTCGAAGACGATCTTCAGCTCGGGGAAGTCGCGGCGCAGCGGGATCAGCACGCGGTCGATGAAGACGGCCTCGCGGTCGAAGAGGTCGACGCTCGGGTCGGTCACCTCGCCGTGCACCAGCAGCAGCAGGCCGTGCTTCTGCATCGCCTCGAGCGTGGCGTAGGTCTTGCGGATTTCGGTCACGCCGGCATCGCTGTTGGTGGTGGCGCCGGCCGGGTAGAGCTTGAGTGCCTTCACGCCGGCCGCGGCGGCGCGGGCGATCTCCTCGGGCGGCAGCTTGTCGGTGAGGTAGAGCGACATCACCGGCTCGAAGCGGGCGTCCGCGGGCATGGCGGCGAGGATGCGATCGCGGTATTCGACGGCCAGCTGCGCGGTGGTCACGGGCGGGCGCAGGTTGGGCATGATGAGCGCGCGGCCCATCTGGCGCGCGGTGTGCGGCACCACGTCGCCCATGGCGGCGCCATCGCGCACGTGCAGGTGCCAGTCGTCGGGGCGGGTGATGGTGAGGGTGTCGGTCATGGCGGCGATTCTCCCATCGCGCACCGCGCCGCCTCGCGCGTCGTGCTTTCGAATGAAAAGTGGCCACAACACCCGCCAGCCGGTCGCCGACAGCTATCTTTTCGATAGCAAACGAAGTGTCAGGACACGAGCGTGTGCAGGCTGGCGCGCGGCTGCGTGCCATCGACCCACAGCGCGCCCGCCGAGATGGGCAGCGTGAAGCGGCGTGGTCCGGCGCTGCCGGGATTGACAAAGAGCACGCCACCGCGCGACTGCACCAGCGGCTTGTGCGAGTGGCCCGACAGCACGACCTGCACGCCCTCGGCCGCGGGGTCGATGGCCAGTTGCCCGAGGTCGTGCAGCAGGTGGATGCGCACGCCCGCGATGTCGAGCGTGTGCTGCTCGGGCAACGCCTCGGCCCAGGGGCCGTGGTCGTTGTTGCCGCGCACGGCCGTCACGGGCGCGATGCGGCCGAGCGCCTCCAGCACCTCGGGCCCGCAGATGTCGCCCGCATGCAGGATGTGCGCGCAGCCGGCGAGCCAGGCCGCCGCCTCGGGCCGCAGCAGGTTGTGCGTGTCGGCAATGAGGCCGATGCGGGTCGTGGGCATGCGGCCGACCGTAGCGCGCGCCGGCCGGTCTGGCAATGCGCGCGGCTGTCGCCAAGGCGCGGCCGGCTAAGGAAAGCCCCCATGCAATGCGGGGGCGGCGGCCCTTACGATCGCGCGTCGATTCTTTTTCAACCGGGCGGTTGGAAATCCCCCGCAGCCGCCCTCGCCTCCCATGTCCTCCCCCCCCGAGTCCGGCGCCCAGCTGGACGCCGCCAGCCCCCTGCCCCCCGACATCGAAGCCGCCGACGAACCCGTGAAGGTGCCGCTGGCGATCGAGGACTGGGCCACGGTGGTCATCATGGCTTTGCTGGCCTGCATCACCTTCGCCAACGTGCTGGTGCGCTACTTCACCGATTCGTCCTTCGCGTGGACGGAGGAGTTCTCGGTCTTCCTGATGATCCTGCTGGCCATGGTGGGCGGATGCGGTGCGGTGGCACGCGACCGCCATATCCGCATCGAGTACTTCTCGGGCGAAGGCTCGATGGCGCGCCGGCGGCGCCTGGCGCAGTTCGGTGCCGCCATGGTGGCACTGCTGTTCCTGCTCATGGCCGCGCTGAGCGTGCGCGTCGTGTGGGACGACTATCGCTTCGAGGAAACCTCGCCGGGCATCGGCGTGCCGCAGTGGTGGTATTCGGTCTGGCTGCCGATCGTGTCGACGGCCATCGCGCTGCGCGCGATCGGCCTGATGATCCGCCGCGGACGCCAGGTCGACGAGGAGACCCGGGCACCATGATCGCCACCCTGCTCTTCGTCGCCTTCGTGGCGATGATGCTGATCGGCGTGCCGATCGGCGCCGCCCTCGGCCTCGCCGGCGCGGCCTGCATCGCGCTCGCCAACGCCGATGCGCAATGGTTCGGACTGCTGGCTGTGCCGCAGAACTTCTACGCCGGGCTGGGCAAATACCCGCTGCTGGCGATTCCGATGTTCGTGCTGGTGGGCTCGATCTTCGACCGCTCGGGCGTGGCGCTGCGGCTGGTCAATTTCGCCGTGTCCATCGTCGGGCGCGGGCCGGGGATGCTGCCGCTGGTGACGATCGCGGTGGCGATGTTCATGGGTGGCATTTCCGGATCGGGACCGGCCACGGCAGCCGCCGTGGGGGGCGTGATGATCGCGGCCATGGCGCGCGCGGGCTATCCGGCGCCGTTCGCGGCGAGTGTGGTCGGTGCCGCGGCCGCCACCGACATCCTCATCCCGCCTTCGGTGGCCTTCATCGTGTATTCGGTGCTGGTGCCCAACGCGTCGGTGCCGGCGCTGTTCGCCGCCGGCATGATCCCCGGCATCCTGGCAGGGCTGGCGCTGATCGTGCCGGCGGTGTGGCTGGCGCGGCGCCACCGCATGGGTGCGCTGGAAGCGGCGCTGCCGCGGCCCCCGTTCTGGAAGAGCCTGCGCGAGGCCAGCTGGGGTCTCGCGGCGCCGGTGCTGATCCTGGGCGGCATGCGGCTGGGCTGGTTCACGCCCACCGAGGCGGCCGTGGTGGCCGTCTTCTACGGGCTGTTCGTGGGCATGGTGGTCCATCGAACCATCGGTGTGCGCGACCTGTTCCCGATCCTGCGCGAGTCGGGCGAGCTGTCCGCCGTCATCCTGATCGTGGTGTCGCTGGCCGGCATCTTCGCGTACTCGCTGTCCACGCTGGGCGTGATCGATCCCGTCGCGCGCGCCATCACGCAATCGGGCCTGGGCGAGTACGGCGTGCTCGCGCTGCTCATTCTTCTGCTGATCACCGTGGGCATGTTCCTCGACGGTGTCTCGATCTTCCTCATCTTCGTGCCGCTGCTGTGGCCGATCGTGCAGTACTACAAGTGGGACCCGGTGTGGTTCGGCGTGATCCTCACGCTCAAGGTCGCGCTGGGCCAGTTCACGCCGCCGCTGGCCGTGAACCTGATGGTGTCGTGCCGCATCGCCAACGTGCGCATGGAAGAAACCGTGCGCTGGGTGGGCTGGCTGCTGGTCGCCATGTTCCTGGTGATGGTCGCCGTCATTGCCTGGCCGCAGCTCGCGCTGTGGCTGCCCCACAAGCTCGGCTATTGATTTTTTGGAAGGAGACAACTGCATGAAGCAACTTCGTCGCACGCTGCTGGCCCTCGCGGCCGTGGCGACCGCCCTGGGTACTTTCTCGACCGGCGCCGCGGCGCAGGGCGCCTACAAGCCCGAGTACAAGATGTCGCTGGTGCTGGGCCCGCCCACGCCCTGGGGCATGGCCGGCAAGATCTGGGCCGACCTCGTGAAGGAGCGCACCCAGGGCCGCATCAACATCAAGCTGTACCCCGGCGTCTCGCTGATCCAGGGCGACCAGACACGCGAGTTTTCCGCGCTGCGCCAGGGCGTGATCGACATGGCGGTGGGCTCGACCATCAACTGGTCGCCGCAGGTCAAGGAACTGAACCTGTTCTCGATGCCCTTCCTGATGCCCGACTACGCGGCCATCGACGCGCTGACGCACGGCGAGGTCGGCAAGGACATCTTCGCGCGGCTGGACAAGGCCGGCGTGGTGCCATTGGCCTGGGGCGAGAACGGCTACCGCGAGGTGACGAACTCCAAGCGCCCCATCAAGTCGCCCGACGACCTCAAGGGCATGAAGCTGCGCGTGGTGGGCTCGCCGATCTTCTCCGACATGTTCAGCGCCATGGGCGCCAACCCGACGCAGATGAGCTGGGCCGACGCGCAGCCTGCATTGGCCAGTGGGGCGGTGGACGGTCAGGAGAACCCGCTCTTCCTGTTCACGGTGCTGAAGATGCACACCGTGGGCCAGAAGTTCGTCACCACCTGGGGCTATGTGGCCGACCCGCTGATCTTCGTGGTCAACAAGGAAATCTGGGCCTCTTGGACGCCGGCCGACCAGGCCATCGTGCGCCAGGCCGCCATCGATGCCGGCAAGCAGGAGATTGCCCTCGCCCGCAAGGGGCTGACCGAGGCCGACAAGCCGCTGCTCAAGGAAATCGCCGGCATGGGTGTGACGGTGACCCAGCTCACCCCCGCGGAGCGCGAAGCCTTCGTGAAGATCACGCGCCCGGTCTACGCGAAGTGGAAGGGCACCGTGGGCAACGACCTGGTGACCAAGGCCGAGAAGGCGATCGCCGCGCGACCGAAGTAAGCGGCGTGGTCTCGCCACCGGGCCACCGCCCGGCCGCGACTCACTTGGCCTTGAGGCCGTGCGGCTCTGAGGCCATGCTGCTGGCCAGCACCTTGTCGTAGGCCGACTTGGTGAGGTTGATCTTGCAGTACTGATCCAGCTCGGGCTTGATCTTCTCGACGGCCACTTCGTCGAACACGGCGTCCTTCTTGCCGTGCTTGCCGTGGCCGACGACGAAGTACACGAACTTGGGCTTGATGGTCTCGTCCATGCCGATGTAGTCGGCGCAGGTGGTCTTCACGACCGGCTTCGCGTGCGCGGGCGCAGCGGGTGGCGTCTGCGCCATCGCGGTCGCCGCGAGGGCGGACAGGGACAGGGCGGGGACAAGGGCGAGGAGTCTGTTCATGGTCGTCATTCCTGAGGTCGTCGTTGGGACTGCCGTTGCCGACGTGCGATTCGCGCCAGTTGCGGCTCCGTGCCATCGGAGGACCGGTGCGCCGGCCACTTCGCTGCATGGCGAGGCCATCGTAGGAATGCGCGCTTAGACATCGCTTAAACACCCGGCCCCGATCGGCGTGAGGCGCGCGCCATGAAAAACGCCGGGCACAGGCCCGGCGTTGCGTTGAGACGCCCCAGCGTGCGGCCGCGCGGTTGCACCGGCCGGGCTGACAGGGGTCGGCGGGCGTAGCGAGCGGCCCGAGGTCGCATCGAGGACCGGAGCCGTACTCACGTACGGCGAGGACCGCAGGTGCGAGATCGCGCTGCGCAGAAGCCCGACGGCCCCTGTCAGTGCTGGAGGATTTTGTTGAGGAAGTCCTTCGTGCGCGGCTGACGGTTCTCGGGATGACCGAAGAAATCGTCCTTCGTGCAGTCCTCCAGGATCCGGCCACCGACGTCGATGAAGATCACGCGGCTGGCCACCTTTCGGGCGAAGCCCATCTCGTGGGTCACGCACATCATGGTCATGCCTTCCTTGGCCAGGCTCACCATCACGTCGAGCACCTCGCCCACCATCTCGGGGTCGAGCGCCGAGGTCGGCTCGTCGAAGAGCATCACGATCGGGTCCATCGACAGCGCGCGGGCGATGGCCACGCGCTGCTGCTGGCCGCCCGACAGCTGACCAGGAAACTTGTCCTTGTGCGCCATCAGGCCCACGCGGTCGAGCATCTTCAGCCCGCGGGTCTTGGCCTCGTCGAGGCTGCGGCCCAGCACCTTGACCTGCGCGATCGTCAGGTTTTCGGTGACCGACAGGTGCGGAAACAGCTCGAAGTGCTGGAACACCATGCCGACCTTCGAGCGCAGCTTGGGCAGGTCGGTCTTGGGGCTGTTGACGTGCACGCCGTTGACCGTGATGTCGCCCTTCTGGATCGGCTCCAGCGCGTTCACGGTCTTGATCAGCGTGGACTTGCCCGAGCCCGAGGGCCCGCAGACGACAACCACATCGCCCTTGTCGATGCTGACATTGCAGTCGTTGAGCACCTGCACGGGGCCGTACCACTTCGAGACGTTCTTGATTTCGATCATTCTTTCAGCCATGGCTCTTTCCCCTTCAACGGATGATGGCGATCTTCTTGTGCAGGCCCTTGACCAGGTAGGACAGCGAGTAGCACAGGATGAAATACACGACGGCGGCCAGCAGGTAGGCCTCTTCGGGTCGCCCGAAGTTCTTCCCTGCGGTTTCGAAACCCTTGAGCAGGTCGTAGGCACCGATGGCGTAGACCAGCGAGGTGTCCTGGAACAGGATGATGGTCTGCGTCAGCAGCACGGGCAGCATGTTGCGGAAGGCCTGGGGCAGGATGACCAGCGTCATGTTCTGCTTGTAGGTCATGCCCACCGCCATGCCGGCGAAGACCTGGCCGCGCGGGATCGACTGGATGCCCGCGCGCATGATCTCGGAGAAGTACGCCGCCTCGAAGCAGATGAAGGTGATCACTGCCGAGGTTTCCGCGCCGATGGGCCGCCCGATCACGAAGGGCACCAGCAGAAAGAAGCCCAGGATCACCATGACCAGCGGCACCGAGCGCATGCCGTTCACATACGCGGCGGCCGGAAAGTCCAGCCACTTCTTGCCCGACAGGCGCATCAGCGCCAGCAGGGTGCCGAAGAAGATGCCGCCCAGAGTGGCCACCACCGTGAGAAACACGCTGAAATAGAAGCCTTTCAGCACGTAGGTGCTGATCAGGCTCCAGCTGTAGAAGGAGAAGTCGAGATTCATCATGTCAGTGGCCTCCAGTACCGCCGGCCGCGACGAAGCCCGGCACTCGGAGCTTGCGCTCGATGAAGGTCATGATGCGGTTGACCAGCATGGCGCTGATGACGTAGAGCACCACGACGCCGATGTAGATCGGGATCTGGGCCGAGGTCTCCTCCCCGGCCTGCAGGTAGAACTGCGTGAGCTCGGGGATCGACACCGCGAAGGCCACCGACGAGTTCTTGAAGATGTTCATCGACTCGCTGGTCAGCGGCGGCATGATGATGCGGTAGGCCATCGGCAGCAGCACGAAGCGGTAGTACTGCGGCGTCGTGAAGCCCACGGCCATGCCCGCGTAGCGCTGGCCGCGCGGCAGCGCCTGGATGCCCGAACGCAACTGCTCGGCGATCCGCGCGGATGTGAAGAAACCGAGCGCGCACACCACCAGCACGAAAGGCGGAAGCTCGCGCATCGGCGGAATCATCTTGGGCAGCACGAAGTACCAGATGAACACCTGGACCAGCAGCGGGATGTTGCGGAAGAGCTCCACCCAGGCATTGCCGAACCGCACCAGCCAGGGGCTGTTGGGCAGCGTGCGCAGCGTGCCGATGATCGAGCCGACCACCAGCGCCACGAACAGGGCCGTGAGCGCCACGCTCACGGTCCAGCCCCAGGCATTCAGCATCCACTGCAGATAGGTCTGGTCACGGCCGCTCGCGAAGCAGCTCGCGATCACTTCATTGGTGAGCGTGTCCTGGCAGAAGACCGACATGTCCAGGTTGAGCATCCATCCTCCTTCGCGGGTCAGGTCCCGCGCCCGTTCATCGAAAAGCCCGCGTCGGCAGGAGCGCCGCGCGGGCTTGGCTTTTCAGCTCGGAAGCCGCTTTACTTGGGAGCGTAGGCTTCCATCGGCTTGTCGTTCGGGTTGGCCCAGGCCGCCTTGGTGCCTTCCGACGCCGGCATGTTCAGGTTGACGTTGTTCGGCGGAATCGGCTGCGTGAACCACTTGTCGTACAGCTTGGCCAGCGAACCATCCTTGATCTGGCGCACGATGCTGTCGTCGATGGCCTTCTTCAGCTTGGCGTCGCCCTTGGGCAGCATGCAGGCAATCGGTTCGACCGACAGGACTTCGCCGACCATCTTGTAGTCCTTGGGGTTCTTGGACTTGGCGGCATTGGCGGCCAGGATCGAGCCGTCCATCACGAACGCGTCGGCGCGGCCCGACTCGAGCAGCAGGAAGCTGTCGGCGTGGTCCTTGCCCATGACTTCCTTGAAGTCGATGCCTTCGGCGCGCTTGTTCTTGCGCAGGGTCTGGACCGAGGTGGTGCCGGTGGTGGTGGCCACCGTCTTGCCCTTCAGGTCAGCGATGCCGTTGATGCCGGAGTTGGCCTTGGTCAGGATGCGCACTTCTTCCACGTAGGTGGTGTAGGCGAAGTCGACGTCCTTCTGGCGGGCTGTGTTGTTGGTGGTGGAGCCGCACTCGAAATCGATGGTGCCGTTCTGCACCAGCGGCACGCGGTTCTGGGAGGTGATCACCTGGTAGTTGATGGTCAGCGGCTTGCCGACATCCTTGCTCAGGTCCTTGATGATGTTCTCGGCCATTTCGGTGTGGAAGCCGACGTACTTGCCGCCACCCAGCGTGAAGGCCAGGCCCGACGAGTCGCGCACGCCGAGGTTGACCGAGCCGCGCTCCTTGATCTTGGCCAGCGTGTCGGTGGCCTGCGCGAACGCGCCGGTCGCTACGAACGCGGTCACTGCGAGCGCGAGCAATTGCTTTTTCATGAGAAGACTCCTTGGGAAATGGACACTGGGAAACAAAACGAAATTCTAGACACACACTTTTGTTGGGCGCATCGGTAACCACCCCGGTGCACGGCGCACTGAAGGGGACAGCTCGGTGCGGGATCGGGCGCCCGTCTGGTGCATGGGATCCGTCATGACGTCGAAGGCCATGGATTAGCAGCCTCCGTGCCCGTCGGCACGGCCGCTGCAGGAACAGGCGTGGACAATCTCACAGGTTGCGTCAGATGTTCGGGCACGAGCAGCGCGTCCATCTGTTCGCGCGTCAGGATGCCCAGCGATTCGGCCACGAGATCGATCGGGCCGCCGGTGGCCAGCGCCGTCTTGGCGATGAGCGCGGCCTTCTCGTAGCCGATGATGGGATTGAGCGCCGTGACCAGGGTCACCGATTCGCGCACGCGCTTGGCCAGGAATTCGCGGTTGGCCTCGATGCCGTCCACGCAGTTGCGGCGCAGCGTGCCGCAGGCGTTGCGCAGGTGCTGGATGCTCTTGAACAGGCTCCAGCCCATGATCGGCTCGAAGGCATTGAGCTGCAATTGCCCCGCTTCCGACGCCAGCGTCACCGTGATGTCGTTGCCGATGACCTCGAAGGCCACCTGATTCATCACCTCCGGGATCACCGGGTTGACCTTGCCCGGCATGATCGACGAGCCCGCCTGGCGCGCCGGCAGGCGGATCTCGCCGAATCCGGCCTGTGGCCCGCTGGACAGCAGCCGCAGGTCGTTGCAGGTCTTCGACAGCTTGGTGGCCACGCGCTTGAGCACGCCCGACAGCTGCACGAAGGCGCCGGTGTCCTGCGTCGCCTCGATGAGGTTGGCGGCCTGCTTGAGCGGCACGCCGGTCTGCTCGGCCAGGTACTGGCAGGCCAGGTTGGCGTAGCCGTGCGGCGCGTTGATGCCGGTGCCGATGGCCGTGGCGCCGAGGTTGATCTCCTCGATGAGCGCACGGGCCTCGCGCACGCGGGCCTCGTCCTCTTCGATCATCACCGCGTAGGTGAGGAACTCCTGGCCCAGGGTCATCGGCACCGCATCCTGCAGCTGGGTGCGGCCGATCTTCAGGATGTCGCGGAACTCCAGCGCCTTGGCCTCGAAGCCCGCACGCAGGTCAGCCATCGCCTCCAGCAGGCGGCCCAGCGCGAACCACAGCGCGAGCCGCACGGCCGTGGGGTACACGTCATTGGTGCTCTGCGAGGCGTTGACGTGGTCGTTGGGATGCAGCACGTCGTAGCGCGCCTTGTCGTGGCCGAGCTTCTCCAGCGCGAGGTTGCAGATCACCTCGTTGGCGTTCATGTTGGTGGAGGTGCCGGCGCCGCCCTGGATGACGTCGACCACGAACTCGTCCAGCAGCTTGCCCTCGATCAGGTCCTCACAGGCCAGGATGATGGCGCCGGCGCGCTCGCGGCCGAGCGCACCCAGGTCGGCATTGGCTCGCGCGGCGGCTTTCTTCACGTGCGCCAGTGCACGCACCAGGTCGGGCATGGCGGACACGCGCGTGCCCGAGATCGGGAAGTTCTCGACCGCGCGGGCCGTGTGCACACCCCAATAGGCCACGCCCGGGATCTGCTTCTCGCCCAGGAAATCATGTTCGATCCGGAAGTTGGATTCCATCGCAGCGCGGCACCCGTCAGGTTGAAAAAATGCACGTCCGGCGGACGTGCGTGCGATTGCGTGACAGCAGACAGCGCGCGACTGTAGGGGTCACATTCCGTTCACACCAATGCTGTATCCGGACGGGGTCATGCAAAAAATTTATGAGCCGAGAAAAATGCACGGAACCCTCCGCGGCCGGGCCGCAAGGGTGCGCGTAAACCCTGATCAGGCAACTTCCTGGGTGCTCGCGAGGTAGCCCCAGAGCGTGTCGGCCGCCCTTTTGGGCTGCAGGCTGCCGCCGTCCTCGTGACGCGTCGCCTTGCCCCCGCCCTTCGTCGCGACTGGGGCGCCAGGGCGCTCGCGGTAGGCGCGGATCTCCATCGTGGCCTCGAGCGGCCCCATCTCCGGTGGCAACGCGCTCACGAGCTTGCGCGCGCGCACTTCCTTGCGCACCGCACTTTCCGGCAGGAAGGCAATGCCGTGGCCCTCCAGCGCCATGACCTTGAGGCCCTCCGCCATGTCGGTTTCATAGACCCGGTCGAGGTGGATGGGGGTGCCCGACGCCTTGAGCAACTGGTCCACCACGCGGCCCAGGTACGCGCCGGGCGCATAGCCGAGGTAAGGCAGCGGGCGCCCCGGCTGGCCGGGCAGCCGGTAGCGCGGCGCGCCGCTCGCGTCGGGACGCACCCAGGGCGCGACCACCTCCTCGCCCAGGTGCACCATCTCGTAGCGGTTGGCATCCAGCTGCAGCGGCTGCGAAGGGTGGTGGTAGGCGATGAGCAGGTCGCAGTTGCCTTCCACCAGGCGCAGCACCGCGTCGTGCACGTTCAGGGCGATGAGCCGGCTCTTCAGCGGCCCGAACTGTTCGCGCAGGCTGGTGACCCACGCCGGAAAGAAGGTGAAGGCCAGCGTGTGCGGAACGGCGAACTCGATCACGTCCTGCGCCACGGCCGAATGGCCGCGCAGCATGGCCCGGGTGCTCTGCAGGGCCTGCAGCATCTCGAGTGCCTGGCCGTACAGCGTCTGGCCGGCGGGCGTGAGTCGCGTGGGGTAGGAACTGCGGTCGACCAGGTCGGTGCCGGCCCATCCCTCCAGCGCCTGGATGCGCCGCGAAAACGCGGGCTGGGTCACATGCCGCAGCTGGGCCGATCGGCTGAAGCTGCGGGTCTCGGCGAGGCTCACGAAGTCCTCGAGCCACTTGGTTTCCATGGGGCGGGATTATGGCTGCGGCGCGAGCGCTCATACTGCGCGGCATCCGCCCTCTTCGCACGCCCTCGACGCCATGCCCGCCACCGAACTGCTCGACCTCAGCGCCACCGAACTGTCGCGCCGCATCGCCCGCCGCGACTGCAGCGCCCGCGAACTGATGGACGCCACGCTGGCGCGCATCGAGCAGCTCAACCCGCGCTTCAACGCGCTCGTCGCGCTGCGCCCGCCCGAAGAACTACGCGCCGAGGCCGATGCCTGCGACGCCCGCCTGGCACGCGGCGAACGCGCCGGCTGGATGCACGGCTTTCCCTTCGCGCCCAAGGATCTGAGCCACTGCGCCGGCCTGCCGACCTCGATGGGCTCGCCGCTCACGCCGAAGAGCCCGGCGCGCCAGGACAGCCCTCACGTGGCGCGCGCCCGGGCCTCCGGCGCGATCATGATCGGCAAGAGCAACACGCCCGAATTCGGACTGGGCTCGCACACCTACAACACCGTCTTCGGCATCACGCGCAACGCCTGGGATCCAACGAGAAGCGCTGGCGGCAGCAGTGGCGGCGCGGCCGTGGCGCTGGCCCTCGGCATGCTGCCCGTGGCCGACGGCAGCGACATGATGGGCTCGCTGCGCAACCCCGCGGCTTTCAACAACGTCATCGGCTTCCGGCCCTCGCGCGGGCGCGTGCCCGGTGGCCCCGACGACGAGCTCTTCTTCCAGCAATTGGGCACGGACGGCCCGATGGGCCGCACGGTCGAGGACACGGCCCGGCTGCTGTGCGTGCAGGCCGGCTTCGACCCGCGCCTGCCGCTGTCCCTGCCCCAGACACTGCCCGCGCCCGACGACCTGCGCCTGTCCACGCAGGTGAAGGGCCTGCGCATCGGCTGGCTCGGCAGCCTGTGGCCGGACCTGCCGACCGCCCCCGGCATCCTGCCGCTGTGCGAGTCGGCGCTGAAGAGCTTCGTGGACCTGGGTGCCCACGTCGAAGCCTGCACGCTCGACGTCCCGCGCGAGCAGAACTGGACGGCCTGGCTGCGCCTGCGGCAACTGCTGGTCGGCGGCAAGCTCGGTGCACTGGTGGCCGACCCGAAGCACCGCGCCCAGGTCAAGCCCGAGGCGCTGTGGGAGATCGACCAGAGCCGCCACCTGGATGCGGCCTCGCTGTACCAAGCGTCGATTTACCGCTCCAACGTCTACCGCGCCTTCCTGCGCCTGTTCGAGCGCTTCGACCTCGTCGCCGCGCCGACGGCGCAACTCTTCCCGTTCGACGCCGAGTTGCACTGGCCCGATCGCGTGGCCGACGTGCCCAGCGACACCTACCACCGCTGGATGGAGATCGTCACGCCCTTCACGCTGGCCGGCCTGCCCACGCTGAACCTGCGCGCCGGCTTCGGGCCGGACGGGCTGCCGATGGGCCTGCAACTGGCCGGGCCGGTGAACGCGGACCTCGCGGTGCTCGGTGCGGGCCAGGCCTACGACGAAGCCTGCCCGTGGTCGACGCTGCGGCCGCCGGTGCTGGCGGATCTGCACCTCGCCTGATGCGGCGGGCCCTCAGGGGCGCAGCGCCATCGTGGACGGCAGCCGCGTCCACGGCAGGTCGGCCGGGTCGGCCGCCATCGGCCCCGGCGCCTTAGCCACCAGGATGGCGCTGGCGATGGGCGCGAAGTCGGCGCGGAAATGGACCGAGCTCTTCACCACCAGCACCCGCATCCGCTCCGGCTCGATGCCCAGGAAGCGGAACAGCTCACGGTCCAGCATCTGCGTCTTGCGCGTGCTCACGCCCACGAGCACGCCCTGCACCTCGAGGCAGGCGCAGGGCCCGAGCGACACCGTGCCGCCCATGCCCATCGGGCCGAGAAGCATGACCTCGCCATCGGAGAGGCGGCGCACCGTGGCGCGCACCGACACCGGCGGGTCGCTGAACTGCCCGCCCCAGGTCGGCACTGCGCGGCCCAGCCGAAGTTCGATCTGCGCGCCTTCGCCGGCAGCGTGGGCTGCCGCCGCAGCCTCCGGGTCGGCCAGCAGCCCCAGCGCCACCTCGCCGGGGAAACGCGCGCCCGCGCCGGCGGCAAGCAGGGCGTGCAGCAGACCCGTGGTGTTGCTATCACCGCCCGCCCCCGGGTTGTCCTGCGTGTCCGCGATGACCACCGGGCCGGCACCGGCCGCGGCGGTGTCCAGCGCCGCCTGCACGGCCTCGGCCGGCGTCTTCAGCTCGAGGCGCCACTGCGCACGCGGCTGGTCGATGCGCGCGAACAGCGCCTCCACCGCGGCCTGGGCCGCGTCGCCGTAGGCCCAGACGACCGGGCCGCAGTCGGCGATGTCGGCGGCAGGGAAGCCCGTGGCGAAGCTCAGCACCGTGTCGTGCGTCGCGTCCAGGGCGCGCAGCGCGTCGTAGACCGCGTCGGCCGGGGCGGTCATGGTGCTCTGCACGTTCAGCGGCAAAAGGAAATCGAGTCGGCGCACCGCCAGCGGCTCGCGGCGGCCGCGCGCGATGCGGCGCTCCAGCAAGGTGGCCGCCAGCCGACCGGTGTCGGCCATGTCCACGTGCGGGTAGGTGCGGTACGCCACCAGCGCATCGGCCTCTTCGAGCATGCGCGCACTCACGTTGGCGTGAAGGTCCAGGCTGGCGACGATGGGCACCTGGCCACCGACTGCCGCACGCACACGCGCCAGCAGCTCGCCTTCGGGGTCGTCCAGATGCTCGGCCACCGCGGCGCCGTGCAGGTCGAGGAAGACCGCGTCCACCCTGTCGGTGCGCTGCACCCGCACGAGGTCGTCGAGGATCTCGCCCGCGATGCGCTCGAAGGCCTCGCGCGTGACATGCGCCGAAGGGTTGGCCCCGGCCCAGACCGAGGCCGACAGCGCCCACCCCCGGGCCTCGGCGGCGTCGATGAAGCCACCGACGGGCAGGCCCTTGCCGCGGTAGGCATCGACGACCTCCGGCCCGCGCCGGTAGGGCGGATAGCCGGCCCCGGCCTCGAAGGCGGCCCAGTCGGCCTTCGTCGGCGCGAAGGTGTTGGTCTCGTGCTGAAAGCCGGCGATGAGGACGTGCATGGCGAGCTCCCTGCGGTGCGTCAGATCGGCGAGACGACGCCGCGCCCGGCGAAGTGCCCCTCGGCGTTCGCCATGAAGCGGTTCACGCTGGCCTGCGTGGCCTCGGGCGACCAGCCGGCCATGTGCGGCGTGATGAAGAGGTTGTCCAGCCCGATGAGCTGCGCAGGCGGGTTCGGCTCGCTCTCGTACACGTCCAGGCCAGCGCCGGCGATGCGCCCTTCGCGCAGCGCCGCGGCCAACGCCTCGGTATCGACCACGCTGCCGCGGCCGATGTTGACCAGGAAGCCCTGCGGACCGAGCGCGTCGAGCACCTGCGCATCGACCGCGTGGCGCGTCGCCGGGCCGCCGGGCGCGGCGCACACGAGGAAGTCGCACCACCGCGCCAGTTCCAGCAGGCTGCCGAAGTAGCGGTGCGGCAGCTCGGGCCGCGCGCTGCGGTTGTGATAACCGATCTCCAGGTCGAAGCCGGCGGCGCGTTTCGCGATCTTCTGCCCGATGGTGCCCAGGCCGAAGATGCCCAGCTTCTTGCCGGAGACGTTCGGCGGCTGCGGGATCACCTCGCGCCAGATGCCCTCGCGGCATTGGCGGTCGAGCATGCGCATGCCGCGCACGATGCCGATGAGCAGCCCGAAGGCGTGGTCGGCCACGCAGTCGTCGTTGGTGCCGGAGCCGTTGGCGGTGGCGATGCCGCGGGCGCGCAACGCGTCCATCGGCAGGCACTCGAAGCCGGCGCCCAGGCAGCACACCAGCTCGAGCGCCGGCATGGCAGCGACCTCCTCGGGCGTGATGCCGACGACGCCGATGGTCAGCACCGCGCGGATGCGGTGCGCGTTGGTGGCCACGGCGCCGGGTCGCTCGGCCGCGGTGGGGGCGTAGATCAGTTCGTACACCTCGCCGATCTGGGCCTGGTGGGCGGGAATCAGGCTGGTGAGCACCAGCAGCGGAATCTTCTCGGTCATTGGAAATGCTCCTGAAACGATAGCAACTTGCGCAGACTGGGCGGTCGCTGCAGGCCTTTTTGTTCTGAATTGGCGGTCACAGCATCGGCGCGGCGTCGACCTTCTGCAGCGCCCACATCTGCGCATAGCGTCCGCCCATCGCCAGCAGCTGCGCGTGCGTGCCGCGCTCGACGATCACGCCGGCTTCGAGCACGAGGATCTCGTGCGCATCCACCACCGTCGAGAGCCGGTGCGCGATGACCAGCGTGGTCTTGTTGCGCGAGGCGCTCGCCAGCTCCGCCTGGATGGCGCGTTCGTTGGCCGAATCCAGCGCGGAGGTGGCTTCGTCGAAGATGAGAATCGGCGGGTCCTTGAGCAGCGTGCGCGCGATGGCCACACGCTGCTTCTCGCCCCCCGACAGTTTGAGCCCACGCTCGCCCACCACCGTCTCGTAGCCCAGCGGCAAGCCGGCGATGAAGCCGTCGATGCGCGCCGCCTTCGCGGCAGCCACCACCTCCTCGTGCGTGGCACCGGGCCGGCCGTAGGCGATGTTGTAGGCGATGGTGTCGTTGAAGAGCACCGTGTCCTGCGGCACGATGCCGATCGCCTGCCGCAGGCTGGACTGGGTGACGCTGCGGATGTCCTGGCCGCCGATGCGGATGTGGCCTTCCTGGATGTCGTAGAAGCGGTAGAGCAGGCGCGCGAGCGTGGACTTGCCCGAGCCCGAGGGCCCCACCACCGCCACGGTCTTGCCGGCCGGGATTTCGAAGCTCACGCCGTGCAGGATCTGACGCGCGGGTTCGTAGGCGAAGCGCACGCCCTCGAAGCGCACCGTCGCGTCATGCGTGTCCAGCGGCTGCGCGCCCGGCGCATCCGCCACCTCGCGCTCGCGTTCGAGCAGCGCGAACATCTTCTCCAGGTCCACCAGGTTCTGCTTGATCTCGCGGTAGATCACGCCCAGGAAATTCAGCGGGATGTACAGCTGGATCATGAAGGCGTTGACCATCACCAGATCGCCCAGCGTCATGCGCCCATCGACCACGCCCTGCGTGGCGCGCCAGAGCATCGCCACCAGGCTCACGGCGATGAGCATCTGCTGGCCGGTGTTGAGCAGCGACAGCGTGGTCTGGCTTTTGACGGCGGCACGGCGGTAGCGCTCCAGGTTCTCGTCGTAGCGCCGCGTCTCGAAGTCCTCGTTGTTGAAGTACTTCACCGTCTCGTAGTTCAGCAGCGAATCGATGGCGCGGCTCTGCGCCTTCGAGCCCAGCTCGTTCATCGTCTTGCGGAACTGCGTGCGCCACTCGGTCACCGTGACGGTGAAGCCGATGTAGATCACCAGGGCGATGCCGGTGATGACGGCGAACCAGGCGTCGAATTTCACCGCCAGGATGCCCAGCACCAGCGACAGCTCGATCAGCGTGGGCACGATGCTGTACAGCGAGTACGAGATGAGCGAGTGCACGGCCTGCGTGCCGCGCTCGATGTCGCGCGTCATGCCGCCGGTCTGGCGTTCGAGGTGAAAGCGCAGGCTCAGGGCATGCAGGTGCCGAAACACTTCCAGCGAGATGCTGCGCGAAGCGCCCTCGGTGGCCTTGGCGAAGACCAGCTCGCGCAACTCGGTGAAGAGCGCGGTGGAAAAGCGCAGCAGACCATAGGCGACCAGCAGCGCCACCGGCACCACCAGCAGCACCGCCGGGTCGCCCGGCTTGAGGGTCATGCGGTCGACCAGGTTCTTGAGCAGCACCGGCACGCCGACGTTCGCCACCTTGGCCCCGACCATGAAGGCCAGCGCAGCGAACACGCGCCACTTGTATTGCCACAGGTAGGGAAAGAGGCGGCGCAGGGTGGCGGCATCGGAGCGCGGACCCGTGGCGGCAGCCGCTGTCACGGGCGGCGGGTTGGCAAGGCTTCTCATTGCGGCGTCAGCACTCCGGAACGGCATTCGGGATGGGCCACGAAGTCCGTCTCGCTCGCCAGGCAGTCGGAATGCCGGTGCAGCACGTCGATCTCGACCGTCGGCACCGGCGCGCCGAGGAAGGTGCCGGATTCGCCGATCCGCCCCTCGACGACGACGCGGGTGAAGGGCTGCACCAGTTGCGCGTCGTAGCGGCCGCGGCTGCAGGCGCGGAAGTAGGCGGGCTCGCGGGTCCACTGCACCACGCCTTGCGCATCGAAGGCGGCGTACAGCAACGTCAAGCACTGGCCACCCTCCGCGCGGCTTTCGACGCTCTGGATGCCGCCCGCCCAGCGCACGGCGGCGCCGCGGCGCTCGGACGCCAGCGCCTGTGCGGGCGAGAGGTCCGTCACGGCCGCCGCCGCGGCACCGTGGATGGTCGGCGCGGCCGTCGGGGACGCGGTGCAGCCCGCGAGCAACGCCAGGAGCGCACCGGCGGCGAAGGAGACAAGGGGGCGCGCAGCCCGTGGGAAAGCGGAAGACGGTGCGTCGCCCTGGCGTCGCATACGGGACAATCGTGGAGTTTCAGTTTCCCGAGATTGTGCCGATGTCCACCTCCGCCAGCCCTGCCGCCGTCCTCAAGAGCCTGCCGGCCGACATGGAACTGGTGCTCAAGGTCATCCCGATGCCCGCCGACACGAATGCCAACGGCGACATCTTCGGCGGCTGGGTGATGGCCCAGGTCGACCTGGCCGGCTCGGTGCTCCCGGCGCGCTACGCCAACGGGCGCATGGCGACGGTGGCGGTCAACGAATTCATCTTCAAGCAGCCGGTGCGCATCGGCGACATCTTGTCCTTCTACGCCGCGGTCAGCCGCGTCGGGCGCACGTCGGTCACGGTCAAGGTCGAGGTCTTCGCCGAGCGCATCCGCCGGCAGGGCGAGTACGTGAAGGTGACCGAGGCCACGCTGACCTACGTGGCGATCGACGAGAACGGGAGGCCTCGGCCCATCGTCCCGGACGCGGCACAACCCGTCTGAGGGCGCCAGCCTGCAAAGTGCAATCGGGCCGCAGCGCAGGTGTGGCGGGCGTTGCGGCCGAATTCGTCACGGATGTGACGATCTGAAGATGCAGGGGCGATGAGGCCGCCGATCCGCTCCATCCGTTCAGCCTGAGCCCGTCGAAGGCTGGCGCGTGGCTTCGACAGGCCCAGCCCGAACGGTAGGGCTGGGACGGACGCCGGTCAGACTTTGCTGAAGTCCGGCTTGCGCTTTTCCATGAAGGCCGTGAACGCCTCGCGGGCTGCGGGCTCGCGCAGCATCCGGCCGAAGCTCGCGCCCTCCTCGCCCATGCGCTCGACCACGGCCGGGCCCTGCGACTTCTTCATGAGGCGCTTGGTCTCGACGAGGGCCGACAGCGGCTTGGCCGCCAGCTTGCGGGCCTGCTGCTGCGCGATGGCGTTGCACTCGGTCGGCGGCACCACGCGGTTGACCAGGCCGACTTCGAGCGCGGCCTCGGCCATGAAGGGTTCGCCCAGCAGCAGCGCCTCGGCGGCGCGGTGGTAGCCGAACATCTGGGGCACCAGCAGGCTCGACGCGGCCTCGGGGCACAGGCCCAGGTTGACGAAGGGCATCGAGAAGGCGGCGTTGTCACCCGCGTACACCAGGTCGCAATGGAAGAGCAGCGTGGTGCCGATGCCCACGGCCGGGCCGCACACCGCCGCCACGATGGGCTTGGGGAACTGCGCGATGTTGCGCAGGAAGCGGAACACCGGCGAGTCCTGCGTCGAAGGCGGGGCGTTGAGGAAATCGCCGATGTCGTTGCCGGCCGAGAAGATGGTCGCGTCGCCCTGGATCAGCAGGCAGCGCACCGCGGCATCGGCCTGCGCGGCCTCGAGTGCATCGGCCATCGCGGCGTACATCGCGCTGGTGATCGAGTTCTTCTTGTCGAGTCGGTTGAACGTGAGGGTGCTCACACCGTCTTCGGTGTGGACGAGGATGTCGCTCATGGGTGGGCCTTGAAAGTCTGGATCGAATCGGGAAAAAAGTCAGCGCGCGGCCAGCACCGCTTCGCGCACGAAGTCGAGCCGGTCCTGGCCCCAGAACATCTGGTCGCCGACGAACATGGTGGGTGCGCCGAACACGCCGCGGCCCACAGCCTCGCCGGTCACGGCCTTGAGACGCTCCTTGACGTCCGGCTGTCCGGCCAGCGCCAGGACGGCGCCGGCATCGAAGCCAGCCGCCTGCAGCACGGTGCCCACGACGGACGGGTCGTTCATGTTCTGCGCATCGACCCACATGGCCTGGTAAATGGCGCGGCAGTAAGCCTCGAAACGCTCGGGCTCATGCATCTGCAGGCCGGTCGCGCCACGCATCAGCAGCAGCGTGTTGATCGGAAAGTGCGGGTTGTGGGTGAACGGGACCCCGTAGCGCTGCGCGAAGCGCTGCAGGTCCACATTCATGTAAGTGCCCTTGGGCTTGATCTCGGCCGGTGAATGGTTGCCGGTGGCCTGGAACACGCCCCCCAGCAGCATCGGCCGGGGCTCGAGCGTGGCGCCGGTGTCGGCGCACAGGTGGGGCAGCTGCGTCCAGGCCAGGTAGGCGGCGGGACTGCCGAAATCGAAGAAGAACTCCACGGTGGTGGCGGGCATGGTCGTGTCTCCGGTGGTGGGCCAGGTACTCAGAATTTTTCCATCCACGGCCGCAGGTCCAGCTCGTGCGTCCAGGCATCGCGCGGCTGGCGGTGGAGCATGACATAGCTCTGCGCGATGTGCTCGGGGTTGAGGATGCCGTCCTGCGCCTTGAGCGCGTAGCGATCGGGGAAGTTGCTGCGGATGAACTCGGTGTCGATGGCGCCGTCGATGATGGTGTGCGCCACGTGCACGCCCTGCGGCCCCAGCTCGCGGGCCATGGCCTGCGCCAGTGCGCGCAACGCCATCTTGGCACCCGAGAAGGCGCCGAAGTTGGCGCCCCCGCGCAGCGAGGCCGTGGCGCCGGTGAAGATGATGGTGCCGCGGTGGCCACCCCCGGCCGGCATGTCGCGCGCGACCATGCGCCGCGCCACCTCGCGGCCGGTGAGGAAGCCCGAGAAGCAGGCCATCTCCCAGACCTTGAAGTACTTGCGCGCGGTTTCGGCGAGGATGCTTTCGGGCACGTTGGCGCCGATGTTGAACACCATCACCTCGATCGGGCCGATGGTCGACTCGACCTGCTCGACGAGCGCGACGACTTCTTCCTCCTTGCGCGCGTCGGTGCCGAAGGCATGCGCCGTGCCGCCCTCGGCTTCGATCTGCGCCACCAGGGGTTGGAGCTTGTCGGCGCTGCGCCGCACCACGCAGGCGGCGTAGCCTTCTCGGGCGAAGGCGCGCGCGATGGCGCCGCCGGTGGCGTCGCCGGCGCCGATGACGAGGGCTGTGGGCTTCTGGTTCATGGGGTGCTCCTTGATGTCGCCGGGGTGTTCACGCTCGCTGTCGCGGCGTTATTCCTTGTAGTAGACGATCTGGTTGCTGGTGGCGAGCAGGTGGCCCGCCTGGCTCCACAGCTGCGCGCTCTGGTCGAAGAAGCCCTGCGCGAACTGCTGGCCCGTGGCGCACCCCAGCAGGTGGCCCGTGCCGACCTCGGCCAGCTGCGCGGCGGTGCAGTGGAAGTACGTGGTGATCGACACCGTGCCGGCCGGCACCACGGTGGCCCGGCGCAGCCACACGCGGGGAAAGAAGATGTCGCTCATCGCGGTGAGGGAAGCGAAGTCGAGCGCGCGCGGCTGGGCGTCGCGCAGCCACAGGCGCGTCTCGCTGTGGTCGCCGCGGCCGTCCCACTGCGTGGGGATGCTGCCACTCACCGGCCGCATTTCGTACTGGCTCACCCAGGCCACGGCCTTGGGGCCGATGGTCATGCGCTCGACCGCCTCGGGCGCGGGCACGGCGGGCATGGGCAGGTCGGTGGCGCCCCAGGTCTCGCGACGCACCGCCGTGACCACCGTGGCGGTGGTGTTGAGCTGCGGTCGGCCGTCGACATCCGGCTGGCGGATCTCCAGCGTCCAGTGCTGGGTCGAGCGGTTGGTCTTGACCGGCGTGGCCTGGATCTCGAAGGGCCCTGCCACGATGGCGGCCGCGTAGTTGACGGTGAGCGCGATGGGCTCGCCGAGCAGGTCGGGGTGGCGCAGCACCGCCTGCAGCATCAGCGCTGCCGTGGTGCCGCCGAAGGGGCCGACCATGTTCCAGTAGTCGGCGCTGGTGGCGCCGGTGAAGAGGCCGGCCTGGAGGTCGCTGTGTTCGAGCGCCAGGGCCTGGTCGAAGGGGTGCATCGTCATGACGGCAGTGTGCATGGGGGCGGCGGGCTCACGCAGTCGTCTGCGGGACGCGGGTGTTCCCCAGGGCCGCGAGCCGCTGCAGGCTGTCGATGGCGCGCGGCCACAGGCTCTGGTCGAACTGCTCGCGGAAGAAGCCGAAGTGCCCGATGCGGCGCGCCTGCACGTCGGCCGGCGCGATGCGCTGAACGGCGGTGGGCGCGGCCGAGTAGAAGCCGACGAGGCTCTCGGTGCCGCGCAGCGTCATCAGCTCGTCGTCGGTGATCGACAGCGCCAGCACGGGAAAGCGCACCCGCGCGTAGCTGCGCTCGGCCAGCGGCCCTTCGGCGCCCACGCTGTAGCGCGGGTTCAGGCACCAGCGCCGCCACTGCAGGATCACGCCGCGGGGCAGGTCGCCCACCTTGCGCAGCTTGCGTCCGGGGAAGTAGCCCCACAGCCGCACCGCCAGCGGCACCAGCACGAACCAGAAGTAGAGGACGGACCGCTTCAGGCGCGGCGCGTTCTCGCGCCAGTAGCCGCTGCCGGCGGCGATGCTCAACAGGCCATCGACCTGCTCGGGCCGCGCGAGCAGCCCCGGCAGCTGCGCGCCCAGACTGTGGCCGAAGAGGTAGAGCGGCAGCCTGGGCTGTGCGGCGCGGGCGGCGTCGATCACCGCTTCGTAGTCGCGCGCCCAGTCGAACAGGTCGGCGTCGAAGCCGCGCAGCGGCGTGTCGCCGCGTGAGTCGCCGCTGCCGCGGTAGTCGAAGGTCCAGACGGCGATGCCCTGCGCGGCCAGCCACTGCGCGAAGGGGGCGTAGAAGGCCTGCCGCACGCCCATCGCGCCGCCGATGACGACGCTGGCGCGGACCGGCCCTGTGGCGGCGTAGTGGCGCACCGCGATGCGGTGGGAACCGTCGACCGGCAATGTCGTCGCTTGCATGCGCGTCTCCTGTGCGCCGCGTTCGGCGCGCTCGCTTTCAAGCCAAAACGGGCTGCAGCGCCCATGGGGCGGGCGCGGGCAGCTATGAAAACAATAGCAACCCGCGCCAACTCAGACCCGCTCGAAAATGCCCGCGGCGCCCTGCCCCATGCCCACGCACATCGTGACCATGCCGTACTTGAGCTGCTTGCGGCGCAGCGCGTGCACGACGGTGGCGGCACGGATCGCGCCCGTGGCGCCCAGCGGGTGGCCCAGCGCGATCGCCCCGCCCATCGGGTTGACCTTGGCCGGGTCGAGCCGCAGCGTGTTCATGACCGCGAGCGACTGGGCCGCGAAGGCCTCGTTCAGTTCGATCCAGTCCAGGTCGTCCTGCTTCAGGCCCGCATAGCGCAGCGCGGCGGGGATCGCCTCGATCGGGCCGATGCCCATGATGGCCGGCGGCACGCCCTTGCTGGCGAAACTGACGAAGCGCGCCAGCGGTGTGAGGTCGTACTTCTGGCAGGCGGCCTCGCTCGCCAGGATGAGCGCGCCGGCCCCATCGGACGTCTGCGAGCTGTTGCCCGCCGTGACCGAGCCGCGCGCGGCGAACACGGTGCGCAGCTTCGCCAGCCCTTCGAGGCTGGTGTCGGGGCGCGGGCCTTCGTCGAGGCTGACGGTGCGCGTCTTCGCGGTGGTCTGGCCGGTGGCGGGGTCGAAGCCGCGGTCGGTCACCTCGATGGGCGTGATCTCGTCGGCGAACTCGCCGGCCTGCTGGGCCGCGACGGCGCGCTGGTTCGATTGCAGCGCGAAGGCGTCCTGCGCCTCGCGGCTGACCTTCCACTGCTGTGCCACCTTCTCGGCCGTGAGGCCCATGCCGTAGGCGATGCCGACGTCACCGTCGCGCTCGAAGATGGAGGGCGACAGCGAGGGCGCGTTGCCCATCATCGGCACCATGCTCATGCTCTCCACGCCGGCGGCGATCATCACGTCGGCCTCGCCCACGCGGATGCGGTCGGCCGCCATCTGCACGGCCGACAGGCCCGAGGCGCAGAAGCGGTTGACGGTGATGCCGCCCACGCTGGTGGGCAGGCCCGCCAGCACGGCGCCGATGCGCGCCACGTTCAGGCCCTGCTGGGCCTCGGGGATGGCACAGCCGCAGACGATGTCCTCGATGGTCTGCGGATCGAGCCGCGGCACCTGCGCCAGCGCTGCCTTCAGCGTGGTGGCCAGCAGGTCGTCGGGCCGGGTGTTGCGGAAGAAGCCGCGGTGCGACTTGCCGATGGGGGTGCGCGTGGCGGCGACGATGTAGGCGTCCTGGATCTGTTTCATGTCAGAGGTCCTTGTTGACTTTCTCCCTCTCCCGCAGGCGGGAGAGGGTCGGGGTGAGGGTGCGTGCAAGCACGAAGAATGTGTTCGAGCACCACCGGCGTCTGCGTCAGCACATCGTTGTTCCAGAAGCGCAGTCGGAGCGGAGCGCTCTTGCCCTCACCCTAACCCTCTCCCGCGAGCGGGAGAGGGGGCTGGCGGCGCTGCTGTCGGTGGCCATGCGCAGCTCAGTTGCGCAGCGGCTTGCCGGTGGAGAGCATCCCCATGATCCGCTCCTGCGTCTTGGGGTGCTGCACCAGCGCGCAGAAGGCCTCGCGCTCCAGGCCCATCAGATACTCCTCCGTCACGAGGGTGCCGGCGTCGACGTCGCCGCCCGTCACCACGTTCGCGATCAGGCTGGCGATGTGGAAGTCGTGCGCGCTGATGAAGCCGCCATCGCGCATGTTGACCAGCTGGCCCTTGATCGTCGCGGCGCCACTGCGGCCCGCCACGCGGAAGCTGCGCTTCATCGGCGGGCGCCAGCCGGCCTCCTGCATGGCCTTGGCCTGCTGGATGGCGACGTAGAGCAGTTCGTCCTTGTTCGGCACGATCACGTCGCCCTCGACGAGGTAGCCCAGCTTCCTCGATTCGAGCGCGCTGGTGCCGACCTTGGCCATGGCCGCCGCGGTGAAGCCTTCGGTGAGGAAGGGCAGCAGGTCGGTGCCGGTCGAGGCCTGCGCGTTCTCTGCGGCGCGGCGGGCGATGTAGGTCAGGCCGCCGGCGCCGGGCACCAGGCCCACGCCCACTTCCACCAGGCCGATGTAGCTTTCCATCGCGGCCACGCGGCGTGCGCTGTAGACGGCCAGTTCGCAGCCGCCACCCAGCGCCAGGCCGCGCACGGCCGCCACCACCGGCACGTTGGCGTAGCGCATGCGCAGCATCACGTCCTGCAAGGCCTGCTCGGCGCCTTCGACCGCGCCGATGCCCGCCACCACGAAGGCCGGCAGCATGGCCTGCAGGTCGGCGCCGACGGAGAACTTGTCGTCCGGCGACCAGATCACCAGCCCCTGGTACTCGCGCTCGGCCAGCGCCACCGCCTCGGCCAGCGCCTCGGCCACGTCGGGGCTGATGGCGTTCATCTTGGAATGGATGCTGGCGATGAGCACCCCTTCGAATCCATCCTTGTCCAGCGTCCAGACGCGCACGTCGCCCTCGTCGCTGATCGTGGTGCCCGCCTGCGCGGCCGTCTTCTCGCCGCTGCCGAGCACCGTCTCGGGAAAGAGCTGGCGCGCATGCACCGGCAGCCGGCGCGGCGGCACGAAGCGCTGCTCGGCCGCGCTCCAAGAACCCTCGGGCGTGTGCACGCCACCCGCATCGGCGACCGGGCCTTCAAAGACCCACTTCGGCAGCGGCGCCTTGGCCAGCGCCTTGCCAGCGTCGATGTCCTCCTGGATCCATTGCGCGACCTGCTTCCAGCCGGCTTCCTGCCACAGCTCGAAGGGGCCCTGCTGCATGCCGAAGCCCCAGCGCATGGCCAGGTCGATGTCGCGTGCGCTCTCGGCGATGTCGGCCAGGTGCACGGCGGCGTAGTGGAACCCGTCGCGCAGGATGGCCCAGAGGAACTGCCCCTGCGGGCCTTCGGCATTGCGCAGCAGCTTCAGGCGCTCGGCGGCCGGCTTCTTGAGCATGCGACCGTAGACCTCGTCGGCCTTCGCACCGGCGGGCACGTAGTCGCCCTTTCCTCCGTTGGCCTGCAGGTCGAAGCGCAGGATGTCGCGGCCCGCCTTCCGGTAGAAGCCGGCCTTGGTCTTGTTGCCCAGGTGGCCCAGTTCCAGCAGCTTGGCCAGCACGGGCGGCGTGGCAAAGTTCGGGTAGAACGGATCGGTCGCCTCGCTCAGGTTGTCCTGCAGCGTCTTGACCACGTGGGCCAGCGTGTCCAGGCCCACCACGTCGGCGGTGCGGAAGGTGCCCGAACTCGCGCGGCCCAGGCGCTTGCCCGTGAGGTCGTCGACCACGTCGAAGCTGAGGCCGAACTTCTCCACCTCCTTCAGGGTGGCCAGCATGCCCGCGATGCCGATGCGGTTGGCGATGAAGTTGGGCGTGTCCTTGGCGCGCACCACGCCCTTGCCCAGCGCGCGGATGGCGAAGGTCTCCAGGTCATCGAGCACCTGCGCTTCGGTGGTCGGCGTGGGGATGAGTTCCACCAGCGTCATGTAGCGCGGCGGGTTGAAGAAGTGGATGCCGCAGAAGCGCGGGCGGATGCTCTCCGGCACCGCCTCGGCGAGCTTCGTGATCGACAGGCCCGAGGTGTTCGATGCCAGGATGGCGTGCGGCGCGACATGCGGCGCGATCTTCCTGTAGAGATCGAGCTTCCAGTCCATGCGCTCGGCGATGGCCTCGATCACGAGGTCGCACTCGCCCAGCAGCGCGAGGTGCTCCTCGTAGTTGGCGGCCTGGATCAGTGCCGCGTCTTCCGGCACGCCCAGCGGCGCGGGCTTGAGCTTCTTGAGGTTGTCGATGGCCTTGGTGACGATGCCGTTCTTCGGCCCTTCCTTCGCAGGAAGGTCGAACAGGACGACCGGCACGCGGACATTGACGAGATGGGCCGCGATCTGCGCGCCCATCACGCCGGCGCCGAGCACGGCGACCTTCTTCACATTGAATTGGGACATGGTGGAGTGAGTGTTTGAAGCCGTTCGGGCTGAGCGGGTCGGGAGCCGGTGCGCAGGCTGGCCCTTCGACAGGCTCAGGGCGAACGGCGGGGGGATGGTCGAAGTGCTGGGCTACTGCACCCGCGTCCAGGTCTGCGTGCGCCAGAAGGGGCCGAGGTAGCCGCGCACCTCGAGCTTCTTGCCGCCGTCGATCGGCGTGAAGCTGGCGCGGTATTCCTTGCCGTTCTCGGGGTCGAGGATGCGGCCGCCTTCCCAGACGTCCTTGCCCTCGGCCTTCGCACCGCCGCGGATGATCTCGAGGCCGTTGATCGGCTTGCCCTTGCGGTCGCCCTCGCACTCGTCGCAGGTGGCGTCGGGCTTGGCGTCCTTCTTGAGCGTCTTCACGATGCGGCCGGACAGCGCCTGGCGCCCGCTGCCGATGTCGTCGATGCGGATCTCGGCCTTGACCTCGCCGGTCTTGTCGTCGGCGCTGCGCCACAGGCCCACCGGACTCATCTGTGCCAGCGCCGGGCCGGCGATTGCTACAGAAATAATAGCTATTGCCGCATATTTCATGGGCGTCTCCAGGGGTTTTGGCTTAGATTTCCGAACGCGACCGCGAGGGCGATCAGGCCAGCGCCGCGTCGGTGTCCATCAGCACCTTGCTGCCGGCGCGGGCGGTGCGCATCAGCGTCGCGGTCTCGGGGAAGAGCTTGGCGAAATAGAAGCGCGCGGTCTGCAGCTTGGCGACGTAGAAGGGGTCGGTGTTGCCGGCGGCAATCTCGCGCAGCGCGACCTGGGCCATGCGCGCGAAGAGGTAGCCGAACACGAAGTGCCCTGCCACGCGCAGGTAGTCGACGGCCGCCGCGCCCACCTCGTCGGGGTTCTGGAAGCCCTTGAAGCCGATCTCGGTCGTGAACTTGGTGAGCTGGTCGCCCAGGCCGGCGATCGGGTTGATGAACTCGGCCATCTCCTCGTTGACGCCCTCTTCTTCCACCAGCCGGCCGACCAGCTTGCCGAACTTCTTCAGGCTGGCGCCGTTGTTGCCCAGCACCTTGCGGCCCAGCAGGTCCAGCGACTGCACGGTGTTGGTGCCTTCGTAGATCATGTTGATGCGGTTGTCGCGCACGAACTGCTCCATGCCCCATTCCTTGATGAAGCCATGGCCGCCGAAGACCTGCATGCAGGCGTTGGTGCTGATGTGCCCGTTGTCGGTGATGAAGGCCTTGACGATGGGCGTGAGCAGTGCGACCAGTTCGCCCGCGTCCTTGCGCACCTTCTCGTCGGGGTGGTGGTGTTCCTTGTCCAGCAGCAGGGTGCAGAAGATCTGCAGCGCGCGGCCGCCTTCGGCGTACGCCTTGGCGGTGAGCAGCATCTTGCGCACGTCGGGGTGCACGATGATCGGGTCGGCTTCCTTGTCCTTGGCCTTCACGCCCGAGAGCGAACGCATCTGCAGGCGGTCCTTGGCGTAGGCCAGCGCGTTCTGGAAGGCCACTTCGGTGAGGCCCAGCGACTGGTTGCCCACGCCCAGGCGGGCGGCGTTCATCATCACGAACATCGCGGCCAGGCCCTTGTTGGGCTCGCCCACCAGGGTGCCGGTGGCGCCTTCGATCACGATCTGCGCGGTGGCGTTGCCGTGGATGCCCATCTTGTGCTCCAGGCCGGCGCAGTAGATCGGGTTGCGATCGCCCAGCGACCCGTCGGGCTTGACGTGGAACTTGGGCACCACGAACAGGCTGATGCCCTTGCTGCCTTTGGGCGCGTCGGGCAGGCGGGCCAGCACCAGGTGAATGATGTTGTCGGCCAGGTCGTGCTCGCCGGCCGAGATGAAGATCTTGCTGCCGGTGATCTTGTAAGTGCCGTCGGCCTGCGGTTCGGCCTTGGTGCGCAGCAGGCCCAGGTCGGTGCCGCAGTGCGGCTCGGTCAGGCACATGGTGCCGGTCCACTCGCCGCTGGTGAGCTTGGGGAGGTAGGTCTTCTTCTGCTCGTCGGTGCCGTGCGCCACCAGCGCCTCGTAGGCGCCGTGCGACAGGCCCGGGTACATGGTCCAGGCCTGGTTGGCGCTGTTGAGCATCTCGTACAGGCACTGGTTGACCACGAAGGGCAGGCCCTGGCCGCCGTACTGCGGGTCGCACGACAGCGCCGGCCAGCCGCCTTCCACGAACTGCGCATAGGCCTGCTTGAAGCCCTTGGGCGCCGTGACTTCGTGCGTCTCCTTGTTCAGCGTGCAACCCTCGGTGTCGCCACTGATGTTGAGGGGGAAGGTCACCTCGGCCGCGAACTTGCCGGCCTCCTCGAGCACCGCGTTGATCGTGTCCGCATCGGTTTCGGCGTGCGCCGGCAGCGCCTTGAGCTCGTCGGCGACCTGGAAGACTTCGTGCAGCACGAATTGCATGTCGCGCAGCGGGGGGGTGTAGGTGGGCATCCGGGACTCTCCTGGTCGAAAACGAAGTGATGAAAAGAAAGGAAGAAAGAAGGCGGCCGATGCGCTCAGCGCACCGGCTTGAGCCGGCGCGCGGCCTTGGGCGCGACTGCAGCAGCGGGCGCATTGGCGGTGGCGCTGCGTGCGAGGATGTTGTCGAAGCCGGTGTTCGCGCGGTCGATCGAGCCGGGCACCCGCAGGAAGCGCGCCTCGTAGTGCAGCGCGAGGATGAGGCCGTGGACCTCGAAGGCGATCTGGCGCGCATCGGCATCGGCCTGCAGGTGGCCTTCCGACTGCGATTGCTCGATGGCGCGCAGCACCGCGGCCTGCCAGATGCTGACCGACTCGACCAGCGCGTCGCGCACCGGGCCGGGCCGGTCGTCGAACTCCGAGGCACCGCTGATGTAGATGCAGCCCGAATCGATCTCGGTCGAGGTGCGCTTCATCCAGTTGGCGAACATCGCTCGCAGGCGCGGCAGGCCGCGCGGCGACTTGAGCGCCGGGAAAAAGACCTCCTGCTCGAAGCGCGCGTGGTACTCGCGCACCACCGAGATCTGCAGTTCCTCGCGCGAGCCGAAGTGGGCGAACACGCCCGACTTGCTCATCTTGGTGATCTCGGCCACGGCGCCGATGGACAGGCCCTCGAGCCCGATCTGCGCGGCCAGCGCCAACGCCGCATCGACGATGACGGCCTTGGTCTGCTGGCCCTTGGGGGCGGCGCGGCCGGCCTTGGCGGAAGCGAGGGATGCGGTCATCGGGGCGAGGTCCAAATAAAACGAACGGTCGTTCTATTTTGCAGGACATTCGCCGCCCGCGGAAATGAAAAGACCCACGGCACGCGTGGGTCTTTCAGGGGTGGGCGCGGGCCGGCGCCCGCGGTGTCAGAGCTTGAACGCCACCACGTCCTGGTGCTGCTCGCCCAGGCCGTCGATGCCCAGGGCCATCACGTCGCCCTTCTTCAGGTAGAGCGGCGGCTTCATGCCCAGGCCGACGCCCGGCGGCGTGCCGGTGGTGATCACGTCGCCGGGTTCCAGCGTCATGAACTGGCTCACGTAGCTCACGAGCTTGGCCACGCCGAAGATCATGGTCCTGGTGTTGCCGGTCTGCACGCGCTTGCCGTTGAGGTCGAGCCACATCCCCAGCTTCTGCGGATTGGGCACCTCGTCGCGCGTGACCAGCCAGGGTCCGATGGGGCCGAAGGTGTCGCAGCCCTTGCCCTTGTCCCACTGCGGGCCGCGCTCGAGCTGGAACTCGCGCTCGCTCACGTCGTTGACCACGGCGTAGCCGGCCACGAAGTTCAGCGCGTCCTTCTGAGAGACGTAGCGGGCGCGCGTGCCGATGACCACGCCCAGCTCGACCTCCCAGTCGGTCTTGGTCGAACCCTTGGGCAGCATCACCGGGTCGTTCGCGCCCTGGATGCAGGTGGTCGCCTTCATGAAGACGATGGGCTCCTTGGGGATGGGCGCGCCGGATTCGGCCGCGTGGTCGGCGAAGTTCAGGCCGATGGCGATGAACTTGCCCACGCCCGCGACCGGGCAGCCGAAGCGCGGCTTGCCGCGCACCAGCGGCAGCTTGTCGGTCTTGAGCTTGCGCAGCTTCGCCAGCGCCGCGTCGCCGAGCTGCGCGCCGCCGATGTCGGCCACCACGCCGCTGAGATCGCGCAGCTTGCCTTCGGCGTCGATGAGGCCGGGTTTTTCCTTGCCGGGGTTGCCGTAACGGACGAGTTTCATGGGTCTTGGGTTCCTGTGGGAGTGAATGGGACGGCGCCGAGTGTCGCCTCGCGCCCAGGCGTCCCGGCTGACTTCAGATGGTGATGCCGCCGTCGACGGTGAAGGCCTGGCCGGTGGCGAACACCGATTCGTCGCTGGCGAGGAAGACCACGACGGGCGCGATCTCCTCGGCCTGCGCGAGGCGCCCCATCGGTTGGCGTGCAATGAAGGCCTTGCGCGCAGCTTCTGGATCGGCGTTGGCGTTGATGCGTTCGCCCAGCGAAGGGGTGTCGACCGTGCCCGGGCACACGGCATTGCAGCGGACGCCCTGTGCCACGTAGTCGGCGGCCACGCTCTTGGTCAGGCCCAGCACCGCCGCCTTGGTGGTGCCGTAGACGAAGCGGTTGGGCAGCCCCTTCATGCTGGAGCACACGCTGGCCATGTTGATGATGCTGCCTCGCCCGGCCTTCAGCATGCCCGGCAAGGCGGCCTGGATGGTCCACATCTGCGCGCGCACGTTGAGGCGGAAGGCGAAATCCAGGTCGGCGTCGCTGGCCTGCTGCACCGTGCCGTTGTGCACGACCCCGGCGCAGTTGAAGAGCACGTCGAGCTTCGGCAGGCCGCCGATCAGCGAATCGATGGCTGCCTTGTCGAGCACGTCGAGCCGCGCAGTACGCACGTTGGCAACGCCGGCGTAACGCTCGAGCAGCGCCTCGTTGACGTCCGTGGCCCAGACCTCGGCCCCTTCGGCCGCCATGGCCAGCACGCTGGCGTGGCCGATGCCCTGGCCCGCCGCGGTGACGAGTGCGGTCTTGCCCTTGAGTCGCATGGATGTGTCTCCGTCGAGATCGCTGAAGAGAAGGTGTTGGCGCTTGGGGTTAGGCCCGATGGGGTGACGCCGCAACGCATCGTATTCTGAATTGGCCTGACCACTTGTCCAATTCTGGACAACCCCAACCGCCGCCTCGCCGTGCCCCTGCAGACCGTCGAACCCCAGCGCCTGTACCGCCAGATCGCGGACCAGCTGCGCGCCCTCATCGCGAAGGGCGAGTTTGCCGTGGGCGACCGCCTGCCCGCCGAGCGCGACCTGTCGAAGCAGCTGGGCGTGAGCCGGCCCTCGGTGCGCGAGGCGCTGATCGCACTCGAGGTCGAAGGCTGGGTGGAGGTGCGCACGGGCTCGGGCGTGTACGTGCTGGACCGCAGCCACCGCGCGAGTGCCCCCGTGGCCGAGACCGAATGGGGCCCTCTGGAACTCATCCGTGCGCGGCGCGTGGTCGAGGGCGAGACGGCCGCCATCGCCGCACTGCAGCGCAAGCGCACGCATCTGGACGCCATCGATCATGCGATCGCGACCATGCGCGAGCTGGCGGACCGCAACACCATGCCGCTGGAGGGCGATCGCGCTTTCCACGTCGCGATCGTCGAGGCCTGCGACAACGTCGTGCTGGCCGAGACGGTGCAGGGCTTCTGGGACTCGCGCAAGGGCCCGATCTTCACGCGCCTGGGCGGCTATTTCGAAACCGTGAAGTCCTGGCGTTCGGCCATCGCCGAGCACGAGGCGATCCGCGACGCCATCGCCGCACGCGACGCGGCAGCCGCGCGCGCCGCGATGCACGAACACATGGACAAGTCGCACCAACGATTCAGCGCGAGCTGGCGCCGCGCCAAGGTTTCCTGAGCGCCAGCACCCACCACCACGAGGAGACGACGGACATGATGAACAAGCGAAACGCTATCAAAACCATAGCTGCCTGCGCAATCGCGGCGGGCGCTGCGGGCACTTTCGGCACGGCACAAGCGCAGACCAAGCTCAAATGGGCGCACGTCTACGAAACCTCCGAGCCCTTCCACAAGTACTCGGTGTGGGCGGCCGAAGAGATCAAGAAACGCACCAACGGCAAGTACGACATCCAGGTCTTCCCGGCTTCCAGCCTGGGCAAGGAAGCCGACATCAACCAGGGGCTGACCCTGGGCACGGTGGACATCGTGCTGACGGGTGCCAGCTTCGCGGGCCGCAGCTATCCGCCGCTGGCCGTCTCGTACTTCCCCTTCATCTTCCGGGACGCGGAGCACCAGCTGAAGTACGCCAAGAGCGACGTCTTCAAGGAACTGGCCAAGGGCTACGACGACAAGACCGGCAACCACATCACGGCGCTGAACTACTACGGCGCGCGCCACGTCACGTCCAGCGCGGCCAAGCCGGTCAACAAGCCCGAGGACATGAAAGGCCTGAAGATCCGCGTGCCCGATGCGCCGGCCTACCTGGCCTTCCCCAAGGCACTGGGCGCCAACGCGACGCCCATCGCCTTCGCCGAGGTGTACCTGGCGCTGCAGAACGGCACCGTCGACGCGCAGGAGAACCCGCTGCCGACCATCGAGGCGAAGAAGTTCTTCGAAGTACAGAAGAACATTTCGCTCACCGGCCACATCGTCGATTCGCTGCTCACGGTGGTGTCGGGGCAGCTGTGGGGCAAGCTCTCGCCCGACGAGAAGAAGATCTTCGGCGACGTGATGCAGGAGGCGGCCGAGAAGACGGGCCGCGAGATCATCGCCTCCGAGGCCCGCCTGGTCGAGGAGTTCAAGAAGCGCGGCAACAACGTCATCACCGTCGACAAGAACGCCTTCCGCGAAGCGGTGCTGAAGAACACCAAGCCGACGGACCACGGCTACCGCCAGCAGGACTACGACCGCATCGTGTCCATCAAGTGACCGGCTGCCTCCCTCTCCCTGCGGGAGAGGGAAACACACGAGGAGACACACACCCATGAGCGATGAAAAGATCATCGACGACGAAGGCAACTTCCATGCGCAAGACGAGGTGGTCGACCTGTCGGACACCATCGCCGAGGGATGGATCGCGCTGGCGCTGTTCTGGCTGCTCGGCCTCACGGTGTTCTACCAGTTCGTCACGCGCTATGTGCTCAACGATTCGGCCGCGTGGACCGAAGAGGTCGCGCGCTACATGCTGATCGGCGTGGTGTTCATCGGCGCCGCCATCGGGGTGGCCAAGAACCTCGCGATCCAGGTCGACTTCTTCTACCGCTACCTGCCGGCGGCGGTGGGCCGCTGGATGTCGCGCATCGTCGATGTCCTGCGCATCGGCTTCTTCGCCGCAGCGGTGGTCATGACCATCCAGATGATGCTCAAGATCGGCAACCAGACGCGCATGACCATCGTCGACGCGCCGATGAACATCGTCTATGCGCTGTGCCTCTTCGGCTTCGCCGCCATGTGCTGGCGATCGGTGCAGGTCGCCCGCGTCCACTGGCGCCGCGGCTACAGCGTGCTGGAGCGCCCCGAGACGACGCTGTCGGACCGCTGAAATTTCCCACCGGACACCTCATGCTGAAGATCATCTTTCTCGTTTTCATGGGCGCGGGCGTTCCAGTGGCGATCGCCATGGCCGGCGCCTCGCTGGTCTACATCCTCATCACCGGCAACCTGCCGCCCTTTGTCGTCATCCACCGGATGGTGAGCGGCATCGACAGCTTCCCGCTGCTGGCCGTGCCCTTCTTCATCCTGGCCGGCAACCTGATGAACAACGCCGGCATCACCACGCGCATCTACAACTTCGCGCTGGCGCTGGTCGGCTGGCTCAAGGGCGGCCTGGGGCACGTGAACGTGCTGGGCTCGGTGATCTTCGCGGGCATGAGCGGCACCGCCATCGCCGACGCGGCGGGGCTGGGCACGATCGAGATCAAGGCGATGAAGGAGCACGGCTATTCGACCGAGTTCGCGGTCGGCGTGACGGCCGCCTCAGCGACGCTGGGCCCGATCATTCCGCCGAGCCTGCCGTTCGTCATCTACGGGATGATGGCCAATGTGTCTGTCGGCGCGCTGTTCCTCGCCGGCATCCTGCCGGGCGTGCTGCTGGCGATCCTGATGATGCTGACGGTGGCGTACTACGCCCACAAGAACAAGTGGGGCGCCGACATCAAGTTCTCGCGCACGCGCCTGTTCAAGGCCCTGATGGAACTGGCCGTCGTGGTCGGCTGGCCGCTGCTGCTGTGGGTGGTGGTCGACAAGCTGGGGGCCCCGGCGCAGTTGTCGGTCTTCGTCGGCCTCGCGTCGCTGTTCGTTCTCGACAGGATCTTCAAGTTCGAGGCGCTGCTGCCGATCATGACGCCCGTGCTGCTCATCGGCGGCATGACCACGGGCCTGTTCACCCCGACCGAAGGCGCCATTGCGGCCTGCGTGTGGGCCATGATCCTGGGCTTCGCCTGGTACCGCACCCTGAGCTGGAAGATGTTCGTGAAGGTGTGCCTGGACACCATCGAGACGACCAGCACGGTGCTCTTCATCGTGGCCGCCGCGTCCATCTTCGGCTGGATGCTCACCGCCACCGGCGTGACCACCGACATCGCAGCCTGGGTGCTGGGCTTCACGAAGCAGGCCTGGGTCTTCCTGCTGCTGGCCAACCTGCTGATGCTCTTCGTCGGCTGCTTCCTCGAGCCCACGGCGGCCATCACCATCCTCGTGCCGATCCTGCTGCCCATCGCCACGCAGCTGGGCATCGACCCGATCCATTTCGGCCTCGTGATGGTGCTCAACCTCATGATCGGCCTGCTGCATCCGCCCATGGGCATGGTGCTGTTCGTGCTGGCGCGCGTGGCGGGCCTGAGCTTCGAGCGCACGACGATGGCCATCCTGCCCTGGCTGGTGCCGCTGCTGCTGGCGCTGGTGGCCATCACCTACCTGCCGAAGATGGTGCTCTGGCTGCCGAAAATGTTCTTCTAGCCAGAGCCCCCACAGAAAAGAGAACCCCGATGACCCCATTCATCCGACTCCACCCGGCCGACGACGTGCTGATCGCGCGCAGCCAGCTGGTCGGCGGCGCCACCGTGGAAGACGTGGCCGTGC
Source organism: Pseudomonadota bacterium (assembly GCA_018241185.1). GTDB lineage: Bacteria > Pseudomonadota > Gammaproteobacteria > Burkholderiales > Burkholderiaceae_C > Xenophilus. The sequence continues at coordinate 92,825 of JAFEEH010000195.1, forward strand.
GCGGCCTGATCCCCGCGGGCCACAAGGTGGCCGTGCGCGCCATCGCTGCGGGCGAGCCGGTACGCCGCTACAACCAGATCATCGGCTTCGCGAGCAGGCCCATCGCCCCCGGCGAGCATGTGCATACGCACAACCTCGACATGGGCCCCGACAAGGGCGACTTCGCGCGCGACTACGCCTTCGGCGCCGACGTGAAGCCGGCCCCCGCGAAGCGCGAGGCCACCTTCATGGGCATCCAGCGCGCCGACGGCCGCGTGGCCACGCGCAACTACGTCGGCGTGCTGACCAGCGTGAACTGCTCGGCCACGGCCGCGCGCGCCATCGCCGACCACTTCTCGCGCCGGACGAACCCGGCCGCCCTGGCCGCCTACCCGAACGTGGATGGCGTGGTCGCGCTCACGCACGGCACCGGGTGCGGCATGGATGCCCAGGGCCTGGGCATGCAGATCCTGGAACGCACACTCACGGGCTACGCCACGCACGCCAACTTCGCGGGCGTGCTGGTCGTGGGCCTGGGCTGCGAAGCCAACCAGATCAACGCCTGGCTCGCCACCGGCCACCTGGCCGAGGGCGAGAACTTCCGCACCTTCAACATCCAGGACACGGGCGGCACGCGCAAGACGGTGGAAAAGGGCATCGCGCTCATCGAGGAGATGCTGCCGCGCGCCAACGCGGTCAAGCGCGAACCCTGCAGCGCGGCGCACATCACCATCGGCCTGCAGTGCGGCGGCTCCGACGGGTACTCGGGCATCAGCGCCAACCCCGCGCTGGGCGCGGCCGTGGATCTGCTGGTGGCGCACGGCGGCACGGCCATCTTGAGCGAGACGCCGGAGGTCTACGGCGCCGAGCACCTGCTCACGCGCCGCGCGGTTCGGCGCGAGGTGGGCGAGAAGCTGGTCGAGCGCATCCACTGGTGGGAGAACTACACCGCCATCAACAACGGCGAGATGAACAACAACCCCTCGCCCGGCAACAAGGCGGGCGGTCTCACCACCATCCTCGAGAAGTCGCTCGGCGCGGTCGCCAAGGGCGGCACGAGCAACCTGGAGGCCGTGTACGAGTACGCCGAGCCGGTGACCGCGCACGGCTTCGTCTACATGGACACGCCGGGCTACGACCCGGTAAGCGCCACCGGCCAGGTGGCGGGCGGCGCCAACATGATCTGCTTCACCACCGGCCGCGGCTCGGCCTACGGCTGCGCGCCCTCGCCTTCGCTCAAGCTGGCGACCAACTCCGCGCTGTGGAAGCGTCAGGAGGAGGACATGGACATCAACTGCGGCGAGATCGTGGACGGCAGCGCGTCGATCCAGGAGATGGGCCAGCGCATCTTCGAGCTGGTGCTGGCCACCGCCTCGGGCCAGCACAGCAAGAGCGAGCAGCACGGCTATGGGCAGAACGAGTTCGTGCCGTGGCAGGTGGGTGCGGTGATGTGATGTGAAAGCGGACTTCCGAATGCGGGCAGCCGAACGCAGAGGACGCAGAAGCTACGCAGAAATCGCAGAGAAATCCTTTTGAGTTTCTTCTCTGCGCCCTCTGCGAAAGCTTTGCGCTCTCTGCGTTCGGCTGTCCGATCCCGACCTCCAGGAAATCTATGCCAAAAACCCTCGCAGCGCCCGTCCTCCGGGCGCAGGTAGCTCACATTTTGATAGCAGCCGGCAGCACGCCGGCCGAAGCCGAACAGGTGGCCGACAACCTCGTGCTGGCCAACCTGAACGGCCACGACTCGCACGGCGTGGGCATGGTGCCGCGCTATGTCGATGCGGTGGCGGAAGGCGGGCTGGTGCCCAACGCGGCCGTGAAGGTGAACCTCGACGCCGGCTCGCTGATGGCGATGGACGGCCAGGGCGGCTACGGCCAGATCGTCGGCGTGCAGGCCATGGAACTGGGCATCGCCCGCGCCAAGGAAAGCGGCAGTTGCATCTTCACGCTGGCCCACGCGCACCACCTGGGCCGCATCGGCCACTTCGCCGAGATGGCGGTGGCGCAGGGCCTGGTGTCGCTGCACTTCGTCAACGTGCTGTCGCGCCCGGTGGTGGCGCCCTGGGGCGGTGGCGACGGGCGCTTCGGCACCAACCCGTGCTGCATCGGCGTGCCGCTCGCAGGTGCGAGCCGCCCCGCCGCCGGGCCGCCCCAAGGCGGGGCAGCGCCCTCGGGGGGCAGCGACCCACACGCAGTGGGGGAGCGTGGGGGCGAACATTTCATTCTGGACTTTGCAACCAGCCGCGTGGCGCAGGGAAAAATGCGCGTGGCGCACAACAAGGGCGAGCGCGTGCCCGAGGGCACCCTGATCGACGAGCACGGCCGCCCGACCACCGACCCCGGCGTGGTCGTCGTGCCGCAGTCCAACGGCCTCTTCGGCGCACTGATGACCTTCGGCGAGCACAAGGGCTACGGCATGGCGGTGGCCTGCGAGTTGCTCGGCGGCGCGCTCACCGGCGGCGGAACCTGGCACCGGCCCGCCGACACCCAGCGCAGTGTCTTCAACGGCATGCTGACCGTGCTGATCGACCCTGCGAAGCTCGGCACGCAGGCCAGCTTCGAGTCCGAAGCGACGGCCTTCGTCGATTGGCTGAAGCAGAGCCCGCCCGGCGAAGGCGCCGAGGCCGTGCAGATCGCCGGTGAACCCGAGCGCCGTGCACGCGCGACGCGCGAACGCGAGGGCATCTGGCTGGACGACGCCACCTGGGCCGAGATCGTGGCCGCCGGCGCCAAGGTGGGCGTCGCGATCGACGCGTGATTTCAAGGCCGAATCGGCCTGCAGCGCCCGCCACACCGGCGCGGGCAGCTATCATTTCAATAGCAAATCGAGGCCCGCGTGCCGGCCTTGCGCTGCGGCGCGCCGGATGCGCGGGCTGCAGGGGCCGGCGTCCATAATCGCCGCGCACCCTTTTCCCCGCGCCGCATGCCGAACACCCCTGCCCCCGCTTCGACCGCCGAACCGGCGCCCTGGCTGCTGCTGCTGGCCTCGGGCACGCTGGCGCGGCGCCTGCCCTTCCTGCGTGGGGCGTCGACCTGCCCCGCGCTGCTGCCGGTGGGCATCAAGTCGGCGGCGGCGCACATCGTGGACTTCCACGCCGACCGCGTGTCGCGCGTGCTGGTGATGGTCAACCCGGGCGAGGAAGCGCGCGTGCGCGAGGAACTCGCGGCGCGCGGCGAGCAGGTGGTGGTGCGCGGCGTGCAGACGGCCAGCGTCATCCACACGCTGCGCGCGGCGCTGGACTGCCTGCAGAACGAGTTGCTGCCGCAGGGCGCGCCGCTGCCCGAGTGCATCGTCAACCTCGCCAGCACGGTGCCGGCCCGCTTTCCGGCCCCGGCCGAGGTGCAGATCGCCGAAGACCCCGAACCGTCCACGCGCTGGTCGTCCATCGCGCCGCAGAACGGCGGCCCGGCGCTCTTCGTGCGCAAGGGCGCCGACGCGGGCCTGCCCGACGGGGCCGCGGCGTGGCCCTTCACCGGTGTGATGCGCCTGCCCGGCGCCGTGCTGCGCGTGGCCGCCGACGCCGCGCAGGGCAACGACCTGATCGAGGTGGTGGCGCAGGCCCAGCAGCACCAGCCGCTGCGCTACACGCACACGACGTGGATCGACGTCGGCCACGACATCCACTACCCCGAGGCGCGCGCGCGCCTGATCGCCAGCCGCAGCTTCAACGCGATCCGCGTCGAGCCGGTGCTCAGCGTGCTGCACAAGTCCTCGCGCAACGTGGCCAAGTTCCAGCAGGAGATCGCCTTCATCCGCATGGTGCCGGAGGACATCGCGCCCTTCTTCGCGCGGCTGCTCTCGCCGGTGCAGGTGAAGGACGGCACGGCCTCGGTGGCGATGGAGTTCTATGGCTACCCCACGGTGGCCGAGCTGGCGCTGTTCTGGGACCTGGATGCGTCGGAGTGGGAACGCTTCTTCGCCGCCATGGCGCAGGTGCTGCGGCGCTTCAGGCGCCATCGCTACGAACTGGGCGCGCGCGCGACGCGGCGCTTCTATGGCGACAAGCTGCGCGAACGCGTCGATGCCTGGTTTGCGACGCTGCCGCCCGAGACGCTGCAGCGCCTGCGTGCGCCGGGCCTGTCGCTCAACGGCGAGCCGCTGCCCGACTTCGAGGCGCTGTGGCCGCGGTTGCAGTCGCGCATCGAGGCGCTCTACGACCCCGAGCACTTCTGCGTGATGCACGGGGACTTTTGCTTCAACAACATCCTCTACGACCCGTATTCGGGCGCGGTGCGGCTGATCGACGCGCGCGGCTCCTTCGGCGAGGACTGCGTCGGCATCTACGGCGACCAGAAGTACGACCTGGCGAAGCTGGCGCACTCGGCCATCGGCCGCTACGACCATTTCATCTCCAACCTGTTCACGCTGGACGACGATGGCGCGGGCGGCTACACGCTGCGCTTTGCCGAACGCGAGAACCAAGCCGTGCTGGAGCGCCTGACGCTGCGCCTCGTTGAGCAGCTGGGCTATTCGACGGCCGACGTCATGCTGCTGACCGGCCTGCTGTTCCTGTCGATGACGCCGCTGCACGCGGACGATGCGCGCCGGCAGCTGGCGATGTACCTGCACGGGCTGGCCATCACCCAGCGGGCGCTGGCCGCGTCGCCCGGCGGGACAATCGCGCCATGAACTTCGTCATCCCCATGGCCGGCAGCGGCCGCCGCTTCGTCGAAGCCGGCTGGCGCGAGCCCAAGTGGGCCATCCAGGCACACGGCAAGTCGCTGCTGGAATGGTCGGTCGATTCGCTGCCGCTGGCCTTGGCCACGCGCCTGGTCTTCGTGGCGCTGCGCGCACATGACGAAGCGCACGGCCTTTCCGCCTGGCTGCAGCGGCTGTACGGCGCGCGCGTGCCGGTGCATGTGCACCTGCTGGACGGCGTGACGCGCGGCCAGGCCGAGACGGTGTGGGTGGCGCGCGAAACCATCGACGCCACGCAGCCGCTGCTGGTCTTCAACATCGACACCGCCTTCGATTCGCCCACGCTGGCCGACGCGCTGCAGGACCCGGCCAGCGACGGCGTGCTGGGCGCTTTCGACAGCCGCGAGGCGCGCTTTTCCTTCGCGCGGCGCGATGCCGCGGGCCGCGTGGTCGAGACGGCCGAGAAGCGGCCAATCTCGGACTGCGCCCTCACGGGCCTTTACCACTTTCGAAATGCAGACGACTTCCTCGGCGTGGCGCAGGCACGCATCGCGCGCGACCAGCGCGACGCCGGCGAGTTCTACATCGCGCCGATGTACAACGACCTGATCGCGCGCGGGCGGAACTTCACCGTCGACGTCGCGCGCACGCACGACATCCTCGGCACGCCGGCCGAGCTGCAGACCTTCCTGGATCGGACCCCGTCATGACCTCCCTGCTTCGCACGGCGCTGAGCCTGGCGGTGCACGAATCGCCGCCCACCATCGTCGACCAGTGCCTGAACAACGTGCTGGTGGGCGGCTACGACGCCATCGTGCTGCACGTGAACGTGAACGCGCAGCTCGACACCGAGTTGCTGATGCGGCTGGTGGACGGCGTGCCCGCGCTGCGCGGCGTGGTGCGGCTCAACCCCGCGCGCCTGCCGACGGACTGGGTGGCGCCAGGCCTGCTGCACCGCGCGCACATCGCCAACTTCCGATGGCTGAAGACGCAGTGCGCGTTCGACGTCTTCGCCACCGATGCCAGCAACACGCTGGTGATCCGTCCCGGCCTGAAGGAGCACCTGAGCACGAACACGATGGGCGTGGACGGTATCCCGGCCTGCGGCTGGCAGTCGATGTGGGAGGCGAACCTGCGGCGCGACCCCCTGTTCGAGATGGTGGGCGAGGCCTGCCGGCGCAACCAGATCGAGGGCATGTTCATGCGCACGGCGCTGTTCGAGCAGGCCGCGGCATGGATCGACGGCTACGAAGAGCGCTACGAGGCCGCCATCGCTGCGGGCCGCGAGCCGGAGAAGGTGCCGCGCGAGGAGTACGTCTTTTCCACCGCACTCGCACAGCTGGGCCATGAACCCCAGGGCACGGCGTACATGATGATGCGCCAGGGTTCGGCGCTGGGCTGGCACAGCTTCGTGGGAGACCAGCCGCCGGTGTGGCACAACGCGCTGGCGGTAGGCCAGGGCTTCAGCTGGGAGCCGTTGGAGATCGAACGCTCGCTGGCCGCCGGCCGGCTGATGCCGCTGTTCTGGGAGGTGCTGGCCGACCACGTGCCGCCGATTCCGGATTTCGCGGCTTACAAGGCCGGCAAGTTCGGGATCAAGCGCGTGCACCGGCCCGTCGACGACCCCATCCGGCGCCTGGTGGGCGACCACTACGGCTACCGGCAGTGGACACTGGAAGCCAGCGCCCTGCACGGCTGAGCAGCGGCGGGGCCCGCTCTCGAAGATCTCAGAGAGAAAAGTGGCTGCAGCGCCCGTCACTCGGACGCGAGCAGCTATGAGAATGAGAGCAGCGCGCGCCGCGCAGCATCTCAGAGCATGAGGGCGACGCCGGCTTCGAGATGCTCGGAGGGGAGGCGCTTGAACCCCGAGCGCGCGAAGCGCTGCAGGTGGCCCACGACGAAGGCAGTGAGCGTGGCGGCGCGGACCTGAGCGTCGACGGTCGGCGTCGCCGAGCCTTCCTGCGACGCCACGCCGCGCAGGGCCTGGCGCAGCGCCGCCTCGAACTTGTCGAAAAAGAGGTTCATGCGCTGCTGAAGGCGCTCGTTCTCGAACACCAGCGCATCGCCCACCATCACGCGGGTCATGCCCGGGTTCTTCTCGGCGAACTGCACCAGCATGGCGACGATGCGCGACGCCTGCTCGCGCCCGGGTTCGTCGCGCTCGGTGATCTGGTTGATGAGGCTGAAGACGCTCTGCTCGATGAAGTCGATCAGGCCCTCGAACATCTGCGCCTTGCTCGCGAAATGGCGATACAGGGCTGCCTCGCTGACGTCGAGTCGGGCGGCCAGCGCAGCGGTGGTCACACGTTCCGCGCCCGGCTGCTCCAGCATCGCAGCCAGTGCCTGAAGGATCTGGACCCGACGCTCGCCCGGCTTGGGGCGCTTGCGCACGGGCGCTGCCGCCGGCTCGGCGTCACCGGCCCTGCCGGCCTCAACGTCGATGGCCGGGGCGTGTGTGTCGTCGTTTTGCATGGACGCAACCAATTTTGTAAAAAAATGATTCTGCCATATACAAATAGGTGAGTGGGCACCTACGAAGGGAGTGCTCGATGGAAAGGCTTGCCATGGGCATTTTCCGCAACAGTTGCCTGAGCACCACCCGCGCACGAGGGCAACGGACGCGAAAGCGCAAACTCTCCGATGCCCGCTCTGCGCTCTGGTGGCGCGAGCGCTCGTTACATTTTTGGTGGCGGGTGCCAACGCGCGACTCCAACGCGGCGGCTCGCACAGGTCGCATCGACCGCCCGCCCCTGCTCAGCGGGCCCGGATCATCGTGCCGTAGGCCTGGTCGGTGAGGATTTCCAGCAGCATCGCGTGCGGCACGCGGCCGTCGATGATGTGCACCGCGTTGACGCCGCTCTTGGCCGCGTCGAGCGCGCCTTCGATCTTGGGCAGCATGCCGCCGGAGATGGTGCCGTCGGCGAACAGTTCGTCGATCTCGCGGGCGCTCAGGTTGGTGAGCAGCTTGCCGTTCTTGTCGAGCACGCCGGGCGTGTTGGTCAGCAGCACCAGCTTCTCGGCCTTGAGCACCGTGGCCAGCTTGCCGGCCACCACGTCGGCGTTGATGTTGTAGCTCTCGTTCTCCTCGCCGAAGCCGATGGGGCTGACGACGGGGATGAACGCATCGTCCTGCAGCGCCTGCACCACGCCCGGGTCGATGGCGACGATGTCGCCCACCTGGCCGACGTCGTGCATCACGCTGGGGTCGTTGCGGTCGGCCATCTTGAGCTTCTGTGCGCGGATCAGGCCGCCGTCGCGGCCCGTCAGGCCCACGGCCTTGCCGCCGGCCTGGTTGATCAGGCCCACGATGTCCTGCTGCACCTCGCCGGCCAGCACCCATTCGACAACCTCCATGGTCTCGGCGTCGGTCACGCGCATGCCCTGGATGAACTGGCCCGTCTTGCCCAGCCGCTTGAGGGCGGCCTCGATCTGCGGGCCGCCGCCATGGACCACCACCGGGTTGATGCCCACCAGCTTGAGCAGCACCACGTCCTCGGCGAAGTCGGCCTGCAGCGCGGGGTCGGTCATGGCGTTGCCGCCGTACTTGATGACCATCGTCTTGCCGTGGAACTTGCGGATGTAGGGCAGCGCCTGGGCCAGGATCTCGGCCTTGTCGCGCGGGGGGATGTGGAGGACGGGATCGGTCATGGACGGGCTCGCAACGATCGATGGAAGAGTTGGAGAAATTGTGCCGCAGGCGTGTGAAGGCGGCAGCGGGGGTCGACTCAGGGTCTGAGCCAGCGCGGCACCTTGAAGCGCACGATCATCAGGTACGCGACGACGTACGTCACGACGAACAGCAGGCAGAACAGCGCCAGCACCAGGGTGCGGTTCCAGAACAGCACCGCCGGCACGATGGACATGGCCGCGAAGATCCAGAGGTAGGGCGAGGTGCGGTTGTTGCGGGCCAGCAGCTGGCGCGCCTCGCTGTCCTCGAAGGCCACGCGCACGATGCGGCGGAAGATGAGCTGGTGGAAGTGCAGTGCGTCGGCCGTGCCGGGCGACTGGCCGCGCGCCAGCTTGCGGTAGATGGAGAACAGGGTCTCCCACACCGGGTAGATCAGCAGCAGCATGGGAAACCACGGCGACACGGCACTGTGTCGCTGCACCAGCGTCACGCAGGCCACGGCGATGACCATGCCCCACACGTACGCGCCCCCGTCGCCCGCGAAGATCTTGCCGCGGGGATAGTTCCACAGCAGGAAGCCCAGCGTCGCGCCCACCAGGCACACCACCATGCCGGCGAGCTGCCGGTCGCCCAGTTGCAGCGCCACGTGGGTGATCGCGAGGCAGACGAGCACGGCCACGGTGCCCGCCAGGCCGTTGTAGCCGTCGATGATGTTGAAGGCGTGCGGCAGCCCGGTGATGGCCAGCACGGCAATGAACGCGGCCACGTAGGGCATCGACTGCAGCCACTGGTCGATGGGGTAGTAGCCCAGCCGGTGCACGCCGATCTGCAGGTACCAGCACAGCAGCACCGCCGAGCAGGCCGTGAGCCCCAGCCGCACGCGCACCGGCACCTTCTGCGTGACGTCCTCGGCAATGCCGCCGAGCACCGCCGGCGCGATGCACAGCAGGGTGAGCGCCGCGACCTTGAACGGCCATCCGACGTTGAACGGGTCGGCGCCCGTGGCGCCGGCGGCCAGCCACGCCAGGCCCATGCCGATGAGGATGCCGGCGCCGCCCAGGCGCGGGATGTGGCCCTTGTGGAAGCGCTGCGGCATGTCGGCGGCATAGCGGCGCGCATGGCGGCGTGCGCGCCGCATGAACACGAGCACCGCGATGGCCGAAGCCAGGAAACTGATGACGATCAGGGCAATCATGGGTGAGGGACGGGAACCCTAGAATTCCCGCTCGAAATTAGACCATGCCTGTGACGACGACCGAGCGCCCGCCCATCACCGTGTCGATCGTGAGCCATGGGCAGCTGGCACTGATCCTGCCGCTGCTCGATCAGCTCGACGCCTTCAGTGCGGGCCTGATCGACAAGGTGGTGCTCACGGTCAACATCCCCGAGGCCGACCTGCTCGCCGGGCGCCGATGGTCCTTCCCGGTCGAGCGCATCGACAACGCGCGGCCGATGGGTTTCGGGGCCAACAACAACCAGGCCTTCCGCCGCTGCGCCACGCCATGGTTCCTGGTACTCAACCCCGACATCCGCTTCGACCGCGACGTCCTCGCCCCCCTGCTGGCGCGGGCACGCCCCGATGCCGGCCTGCTCACACCGCGCATCCTGGAGCCGGGCAAGGCCGCGCCCGAGCAGCACCGGCGTGTGCTCACGCCGCTGGAGATCCTGCGTCGCCGCCGACCTGGGTACTCGATCCCTGACGTGCCCGCGTGGGTGCCCGGCCTGTTCATGCTGTTCCGCGCCAAGGCCTATGCAGGCGTACAGGGTTTCGACGAGCGTTTCTTCATGTACGGCGAGGACTTCGACATCTGCGCCCGCCTCGCCATCGCGGGCTGGCGGCTGCAGGTGGGCGAGGACCTGCTGGCGCGCCACGAGGCCCAGCGCGCCAGCCGCACGAGCCGCCGGCACCTGTACTGGCACGTCACGAGCCTGCTCAAGGTGTGGACCTCGGCGGCCTTCTGGCGCTACTGGCGCCGCAGCTGAGCGCTTAGCGCTCGAGCAGGTCCTGGACGATAGCCTGCCAGCCCCGATCGCAGCGCGCATAGCGGCCGCGCAGCGCCTCCACGGCGACCGGCAGGGGCCGCCGCAGCCGGTTCGCCGGCAGCCGAGCGCGGAAGCGTTGATGGGCCACCTTCTCGCGGGCCGCGGCCAGCACCTGGGTCGGCACTTGCCCGCCCAGCGACTGCAGCCGGTCCAGCAGCACCTGTGCACGAACGAGGCGTTTCGCGTGCTTGTCGCCGCGCGGCGCGAAGGCCTTGGCGACCTTGGCCCTCAGGCCCAGACGACGCACGCCGATCTGGTTGCTGGCGTGCTGGCGATAGTCGATGAGACAGTCCTCGAGCACGTCCATCTCGCCCGTGGCAGCGGCCAGCGCCGCCAACCATTCGTCGTGCACCCACTCCGATGGGAAAGGCAGCGCCACGTCGAGCAGCCGGCGGCGGAACACGGTCGTGGCGCCGGTGACGAGGTTGCGGTGCATCAGCACGCCGAAGGCACGTCCGGCATGGATGCCGGCCAGTTCGTCGGCACGCACCTCCAGGCCCTGGAACAGCGTCTGTCCCAGGGGCTTCAGGTCGCCATCGACCAGGCGCGCGTCGGTGTGCAGCAGCAGCAGAGCGGGCCGGCGATCGAACACGGCAGCCATGGTGGACAGCCGATCGGCGCGCCAGACATCGTCCTGGTCGCACAGCGCGATCAGCGCGCCACGGCAGGCGGTGACCGCCTGTTCGAAGTTGCGCGTGACCCCCAGCGCCGGCTCGTTGCGCAAGACCGTGAGGCCGACGCGCCCGGCGACGCCGCACTCGGCCATCGTTGCGCGGACCACCTCCACGCTGTCGTCGCGCGAACCGTCGTCGGACAGCACGATCTCGGTCGGCAGTCGGTCCTGCATGCAGATGCTGCGCACCTGCGCCGGCAGGTAGGCGGCGCCGTTGCGGGTGCACAGGGCGACGGAGATCGCGGCGGGGTCGGCGGCCGCCTGGGGTTGCGAGGTCACGGCTTGGGTACGTGCCGTGGCGGCCAGGCGAGGCCGAAGTCCTCGCCGTCCGTCACAAGATTGGGGTTGTAGGCCGGGTCGCGATCCAGCAGTTCGTGCCAGCGCGATCGCATCTGGGCGGCCTCCGTGTCCAGCCGCTTCTGGCGCCGGGGATCGGCGTCGCTGCCACGTGTGGCGGATTCGTGGTGCTTCAGTTCGGCGAAAGGCGTCCAGACATTGCGGTAGCCGGCCGCACGCAGTCGCAGGCAGAAATCGATGTCGTTGTAGGCGACGGCCAGATGCGCTTCGTCCAGGCCACCGACCTGTTCGTAGAGCGCCTTGCGGACCACCAGGCAGGCAGCGGTCACGGCCGAGAACGACTGCACCAGCGCAGCGCGCCCTGCATAGCCGTTGAGCCCACGGGGAAGCCCCTTGTGCGCATGCATGGCAATGAAGTCGGGCGTCAGCACGACGCCGCCATGCTGCAGGGTCATGTTGGGGTACCACAGCCGCGCCCCGACCGCACCGACGCCCGGCTGCAGTGCGATGCCGACCATTTCGTCGAGCCAGTCGGGCGTCATGACCTCAATGTCGTTGTTGACCAGCGCCACGAGTTCGCCGCGCGCTGCGGCCACGGCGGCGTTGTTGAGCGCCGAATAGTTGAACTCGCGGTCATCGCGCAGCACCCGAACGCCGGGCTGCTGGCCGAGCTGCGCGAAGTAGGCCAGCGCAGCGGGGTCGTCGGAGCCGTTGTCCACGAGGATGATCTCGTAGTTCGGGTAGCGCGTCTTGCGGCGGATCGACTCGATGCACTGCCGCAACAGCGCCAGGGCGTTGCGCGTCGGAATGACGATCGACACCAGCGGCAGCGGGTCGGGCAGCGCGAAGCGGGTCCGGTAACCGTAGCCGATGTACTCGGCCTGCGCCGCGATGCCCAGGCGGGCGTAGTGTTCGTTCAGCGCGCGCTCGCCGGCAACTGCCGCATAGGGCTTGGCGTTCATCGAGCGGGCCGTGCTTTCCTCGTGGACACGCCAGTGATAGAGCACGCGCGGGATGTGCCGCACCTGGTCCGGCTTCACGCGCTCCACGCAACGCAGCACCAGGTCCCAGTCCTGCGAGCCCTCCAGCCCCTGGCGAAAACCGCCGACCTCGCGCACGAGGTCGGTCGACAGCACGCCAAGATGGCTGAACATGTTCTGCGACCGGAACAGGTCCAGGTTCCAGTCAGGCTTGAAATACGGATCGGAGCGCGTGCCGGCAGCATCGACCTTGTCCTCGTCCGAATAGACCAGCCGCGCATCGGGATCGGCCTGTACACATTCAGCCACGCGCAGCAGCGCATCTTCCGACAGCAGGTCGTCGTGGTCCATCAGCGCGATCCACGGCGCGGTGACGAGCTCCAGCGCACTGTTCGAGGCGGCCGAGATGTGCCCGTTCTTCGGTCGGAACACCACGCGGATCCGGTTGTCCGACGCGGCGCAGCGCTCGAGCAGTTCGCGCACGTGCGGCGCCGTCGACGCATCGTCGGCAATGCACAGTTGCCAGTGTGGGTAGATCTGTGCCCGCACCGAGTCGATCGCGGCCTGGAACCAGCGCGGGTCGGGGTTGTAGGTCGGCATCAGCACCGCGATGCGCGGCGGCGACGGCATGGCCGCGGCGCGTGCGGCCAGGTCGCGCCGGGCCTCCGGCGTCAAGGTGTCGTGCACCTGCGCCCAGCGCGCGTAGTCGGCCGAGGGCCGCACCCGGCGCCGAAGCTCCCACTCGACGCCGCGCCAGCCGGCCTTGCGAAAGACGCGCCAGGCCTGGGGCAGCCGGCCCACGAGCCTCGGGCCGTGCCGCAAGGCCATGCCCGCCAGGCGGATCAGTCGATGGGTCAACGCGCGCTCCTCGCTCGTGATGGTGATGGCTGGGCCACAGGATCAGCGCGGCTTGAGCAGCGCCGGGTCCAGATAGCTGGCCGCACTGCGCACGAAGCGGGCGCGCAGATGCACGCCGTCCTTGTAAATAGGTTCGCCCATTGCATCGGCACGGCGGCACTGGCCGTCGGCCTGGCAGAGGGTTGGTACCGGATCGATCGGAATCGCCCCGTTGTCGACGGCAAGGCGCCGCAACCGCTCGTGCAAAGCGGCCTGCGAAGCCGTCATGGCCACCAGCGGCGTGACGGGAACGGCATGCATGACACCGAGGCGGTCGCCCGTCAGGCGCGAGCGCGGCCCGAATTCCACACCCACCGGAATGTTGAGCAGCAGGTACGTCGTCTTGCCGGCGGCCTTGAAGGCGCGCAACTCCGCTGCCAGCGCCTCGAATGCCCGCTCGACCCCATCGCCGCCACGCAGGTAGTGGCGCGTTCCGGTCCGTCGATCCAGGTAGTAGTAACGATCCGGCGGTGGGGGCGCACTCGCCTGGGGTTGCGCGGTTGCATCGCCGATATCGAAATAGCAGGTCCAGCAGCCGCCGACGATCACGGAAGACACGTCGGGCGACAGCGCGTAGCGCCGCACGGCATCGAAGCGCTCCCCGCAGATCGGGTCCCGGTCTTCCAGCACATTGGAGATCGGCGGACAGGCGCCACGCGTGGCGAAAACCAGCGGCTGCACGTCGCCCGGGCGTTCCTTGGCCAGTTCGACGGCCCGTGGCCCGTACTGCTCCACATGGCTATCGCCGACCAGCAGAACCTTCCCTGGACCATCGCCGATGCGATAAAGCGTCTGACCATTGACCTGCACAGGCTGCATCCCATCGGGGTAGGCCCAGTCGCTGCCTGCCGAGGCAATGACCTGCAGGCCGGGCGCATCGTTGCGCGGCACCAGCAAGCGCATGGCCGCGGCCGCGCCGATCAACGACAGCACGGCCATCGCAACGCTCAGGCCGGCGACCACGGGCGCGCCCTCACGACGGCGCAGTGGGCGCTCGACGAACCGGTAGCTCAGCCACGCCAACAACACGGCAGCCGCGACGGCCCCGAAACGGATGGCACGCGACGGATCGCCCTCGCCTTGTAACACCCGCGCGTAGGCCAGCAAGGGCCAGTGCCAGAGGTACAGCGGGTAGCTGATGAGCCCAAACCAGACGAACAGCCGCGAGCCGAGCACGTGCCTGTTGAGCCAGGCCCCAGGGCCAGCGGCGATGCACAGGCAGGCGCCGAGCACGGGCAGGACAGCCCAGAAGCCGGGGAAGGCCTTGCCGCGGTGGATCACCAACAGCCCGAGCACGATGAGCACTAGGCCCGCAACGCTCTGCCATTCGCGACTGCGGCCCGAATGGTGCGGCTGCCGCCGCAGGCCCATGTACGCGAGGATGGCGCCGGCGGCGAGTTCCCACACCCGCGTGAACGGCAGGTAGAAGGCCGCGTCGGGATAGCGATAGACCAGGCCGATGTTCAGCGCGAACGAGAGGCCGACGGCCACCGCCATCCACGTCAGCACGCTGCGACCACTGCGCGCCCAGGCCAGCCCCAGCACCATGGGCCAGAAGATGTAGAACTGCTCCTCGACCGCCAGCGACCACAGGTGCAGCAGCGGCTTGCTTTCTGCGGCGGTGTCGAAGTACCCCGCCTCGCGCAGCAACACCAGGTTCTGCACGAAACCGGCACTCCCGAGGATGTGGCGGCCCAACTGGCGGAACTCGTCCGACAGCAGCACGTACCAGCCGAAGCCGAGCGTCGCCGCCAGCACCAGCACCAGCGAAGGGAAGATGCGCCGGATGCGCCGGGCATAGAACTCCGCATAGCTGAAGCCGCGCCCCCCCAGGCTGCCGAAGATGATCGTCGAGATCAGGTAGCCCGAGATGACGAAGAAGATGTCGACGCCGACGAAGCCGCCGCGCACCCACTTGGGCGAGGCGTGGTACAGCACCACGGCCAGCACCGCGATGGCGCGCAAGCCGTCGATGTCGGCGCGGTACTTGAGGTGGGCGAGATGATTCTGTTCGGAGGGAGACGACATGCGCGCTGCGAGCGGAGCCGGGCGAAACGGCCGCCGATTATCCGCTGCCACACCTCCGCCCCGGGGGGCAGCCTCTGGCGAAGCAGGCGCTCGCTAAAATGGAGGGCTTGTTCGAACCAGACACTGCATGAAGCAAATCCAATCCAACCTCCACCGCAGCGCCTGGGGCGACTGGTGGGAGGGAACCCGGCGTGTCGATATCTGGTGGACCCTCGCATGGTTCGACATCGTGTTGCGGTATCGGCGTTCGGCGCTTGGGCCGCTGTGGCTCACGCTCAGCATGGCGGCCATGATCGGCGGCATGGGCCCGCTGTACTCGTCCCTCTTCGGCACCGAACTGTCGAAGTTCTTCCCGCACCTGGCGCTGGGCATCATCTTCTGGACCCTGTTCTCGGTCACCGTGACCGACTCGAACGAGGCGTTCAACAACGCCGCCAACTACCTCAAGCAAGGCTATTTCCCGATCAGCCTGTTCGTCTGGCGGACCATCGCGCGCAGCCTGATGCAGTTCGCGCACCACATCATCATCTATGTGCCGGTGGCGATCTGGGCGGGCATCTCACTGTCGTGGAGCGTCCTGCTGATCATTCCGGCCTTCGCACTGTTCGTCATCAATGCACACTGCGTCGGGATCGCGCTTGGCATCCTGTGCACCCGCTTCCGCGACATCGCACAGATCGTTACCAGCGTCATGCAGATGCTGATGTTCCTCACGCCCGTGTTCTGGCTACCGGAAAGCCTGCCCGAGCGTGCGAGATACATGCTCTGGAACCCCTTCGCGCAACTGCTCGACCTGCTGCGAACGCCCCTGATGGGTGGCGTGGCGCATGAACACAGCTGGATCGGCATGCTGGGCTGGACCGCCGCGAACATCGTGGTG
>JAFEEH010000196.1 GCA_018241185.1 Pseudomonadota bacterium
GTTGCCGCACGCGGCACAGCTGCCACCCCGCCAGCGCCGCGTCGCAGGCGCATCCAGAAGGGACCCGTCAGAACGGGCCATCGCTTCGCTCGGCCCCCAAGAGCATGAGCCGCTGCGCGGCTCGGTCTTGCTCCCTCTCCCTCTGGGAGAGGGCAGGGGTGAGGGCGCCGGGCGGTGGATGAGGCGTGTCTTGCCCAGGCCGCATGCCCTCACCCCAACCCTCTCCCAGAGGGAGAGGGGGAAAACACAACCAGGACAAGGCTGCGCAGCAGCCTTGTTGATCCTGGTCCCCTCTGTCTGCGCCGAGGAGCGCAGCGGCTGGCGGATCAAGGGCCGCGCATGTTTGAGCGAAGCGAGTTTGCGCGGACCCCGCCAGCCGCGAGCACCGCAGGTTGCCCGAAGCGAAGCGGAGGGACGCAGACAGCGGGGTCGCCTTTTCTTTGCTGACTTTCTTTTGGCGAAGCAAAAGAAAGTTAGGCCGCCGCCGGGCGGCATTCCCGGCTCCTGCACCCAAAAAAACAGCAAGGCCAAGACAAGACCCCAAGAAGCCATCTGGGACAGAAGCCACCCCCCATCACACAAGGCCACCGGATCATGAGTACCCCCGATCCTTTCGCCGCATTCGAATCCGAGCGCACGGTCATCAAGCCCAAGCCGCGCTCGCCGGGCGGCTCGGCACCGCCGCCGATGCCCACCCCGGCCGCCGCGAGCGAAGCGCTGCCCGCCGAACTGGGCGACCTCGGCCTGCTCAACCCGCTGGTGTCGGCCGCGGGCCGGCTGCTGGTGCTCATCGGCAAGCTGCGCAACCTGGTGCAGCAGCCCAATGTGCCGGCCCTGCGTGCCTCCACCGCCGAGGCGGTGCAGCAGTTCGATGCCGCCGCGCGGCGTGCCGGCGTGCCCAACGAGTCGGTGCTCGCCGCGCGCTACATCCTGTGCACCGCGCTCGACGAGGCGGTGGCCAACACACCCTGGGGTGTGCAGGCGGGCTGGAACAAACAGAGCCTGCTGGTGCAGTTCCACAACGAGACCTGGGGCGGGGAGAAAGTCTTCCAGCTGCTGGCCAAACTGGCGCAGGACGTGCCGAAGCACCGCGACCTGCTCGAGCTCATCTACTGCGTGCTGGCGCTGGGTTTCGAAGGCCGCTACCGCGTGCTCGACAACGGCAAGGCCCAGCTCGACACCGTGCGCCAGCGCCTCTCGGACCTGATCCGCAAGGACCGTCCGGCGGTCGAGCCTGCGCTCTCGCCGCATTGGCGCGGGCAGGGCGGGGGCACGGCACGCTTGCGCGAGTCGATTCCGCTGTGGGTCATCGGGGCCGGCCTGCTGCTGCTGCTGGCACTGACCTGGTTCGGGCTGCGCATCTGGCTCAACAACCGCTCCGACACGACCTGGTCGCAGCTGGCGGGCCTGCGCATGCCGAACGTGCAGATCGCCCCGCCGGCGCCGCCGGCGAAGTCGCCGCGCCTGGCGCGCTTCCTGGAGCCCGAGGTGCGGCAGGGCCTGGTCACCGTGACCGACGAGGCCGACCGCTCGGTGGTACGCCTGCGCGGCGATGCTTTCTTCGCCTCGGGCAGCGCCGAGCCGACGGCCGCCGCCATGCCGGTGCTGGTGCGCATCGGTCAGGCGCTGGCCGAGGTGAAAGGCGACGTGCTCATCACCGGCCACTCCGACAATCAGCCGATCCGCTCCCTGCGCTATCCGTCGAACTGGCACCTCTCCACGGCGCGCGCCGATGCGGTGAAAACGGCACTGACCAGCCTGGTCGACCCGGCCCGCATGAAGGCCGAGGGCAAGGCCGATGCCGAGCCCGTCGCCGGCAACGACACGCCGGCCAACCGCGCGCGCAACCGCCGGGTGGACATCGTGCTGCTGAGCGAGCCCGAACGCGTCGCGACGTCGCCGCCGCCTGCTGCCGCGCCCGCGGCTCCCAAGCCAGGAGCTCCGCGATGAAGAAGGTTTTTCGTTTCCTGTTCCACCCGGTGCTCCTCACGGTGGTGGCGCTGCTCATCCTGGGCTTGCTGATCTGGTGGGTCGGTCCGCTGGTCAGGATTGGCGAGAAGGCCCCGCTGGAGAGCGAGCTGGCACGCGCCATCGTCATCGGCGCGATCGTGCTGCTGGTGCTGCTGCGCGCACTCATTCGCCGCTGGCGTGTGCGCGCGGCGAGCCGCCACCTCACCGAAGGACTCATGAAGGCGCCGACGGTGAAGACCGCGGCGCCCGAGAACGGCGAGCAGAAGATCCTCGGCGACCGCTTCTCGGAGGCCATCGCCACGCTCAAGAAAATGCGCCTGCACGCGGCGGGCAAGAAGCCGGGCCTGCGCGACTGGCTGTCGCTCTCGGGCGGCAGCTACCTGTACGACCTGCCGTGGTACGTCTTCATCGGCGCCCCGGGTTCCGGCAAGACGACGGCGCTGGTCAATTCGGGCCTGTCCTTCCCACTGGCCGAGAAGTTCGGCCCCGGCGCGATCCGTGGCGTCGGCGGCACGCGCAATTGCGACTGGTGGTTCACCGACGAGGCCGTGCTCATCGACACCGCCGGCCGCTACACCACACAGGACAGCCACCAGAGCGAGGACAAGAGCGCCTGGGACGGCTTCCTGGGCCTGCTCAAGAAGGCGCGTCCGCGCCGGCCGCTCAACGGCGTGTTCCTCACCGTCAGCGTGGCCGACCTGCTGAGCCAGGGCGTGGAGGCACGCAGCGCGCTTGCGGCGTCGATCCGCGCGCGCCTGCTGGAACTCGACGAACGCCTGACCACGCGCCTGCCGGTGTATGTGCTCGTGACCAAGAGCGACCTGCTCTACGGTTTCACCGACTATTTCGCCGACCTCGGCAAGGAGCAGCGCGCGCAGGTCTTCGGCTTCACGCTGCCGCCGGAGGAGGGCACGCAGCTGGCCGAGCACGGCCTCAACGCGCCCTTCCAGCGCGAGTTCGCGCTGCTGCACGAGCGCGTCAACGCCGGCCTGCTGGAGCGCATGCAGCAGGAGACCGACGGCACGCGGCGTGCGGCCATCTTCGGCTTCCCGGCGCAGTTCGGGTCCATCGGCCCCATGCTGCAGGACCTGCTCGACCAGGTCTTCACCGGCTCGCGCTTCGCGCAGCCGCCGTGGGTGCGGGGCGTGTACTTCACCAGCGGCACGCAGGAGGGCAGCCCGATCGACCGCGTGATGGGCAGTCTGGCGCGCAGCTTCGGGCTCGAGCGCGCCATCCTCGCGCCGCAGAAGAGCAGCGGGCGCAGCTACTTCCTCACCGCGCTGCTCAAGGACGTGGTGTTCCCCGAGCAGCGGCTTGCGGGTGCCGACGTGAAGCTGGAGCGCCGTCGCCATGCGCTGCGCCTGGCCGGCGTGACGGCGATGCTGCTCGTCACCGTCGGCCTGCTCGCGGGCTGGGGCTGGAGCGCCTGGCAGAACCTCGCGTACGTGAAGTCGGTCGAGGCCAAGGTCGAGCCGGCACGCCAGCAGCTCGCAGCGTTGCCGGCGCAGACGCAGAACCTGGTGCAGGTCGCGCCCGTGCTGCAGGGGCTGCGTGACATCTGGAAGACACCGCTCAACCGCGAGGGCAACGAGCCCCTGTCGATGACGCTCGGCCTGTATCAGGGGGACAAGCTCGATGCCGCGGCCCAGACCGCGCACCAGCGCGCGCTCAACGAGGCCTTCCTGCCCCAGCTGGCCAAGCGCATCGAGGACCAGCTGCGCACCGCGCAGAAGGACAACCTGGAGTTCACCTACGAGGCGCTCAAGAGCTACCTCATGATCCACCAGCCCGAGCATTTCGACGCCGAGGCGCTCAAGGCCTGGATCACGCTGGACTGGGCGCGCAGCCTGGACCGCGGCATCCCCGAGGACCAGCGCAAGCTGCTGGAGGACCAGCTCGACATCCTCATCGCGCAGGGCCCGCCGCGTGCGCCGCTGAAGATGGACGAGAACCTGGTGCGCAGCGTGCGCGCGCTGCTGGCCAGCTACCCCACCGAGCAGCGCATCTTCAGCCGCCTCAAGCGCCAGCGCCTGGGCAAGGACGTGCCCAACTTCAGCATCGCCGCCGCCACCGGGCCGTCGGGCCCGCTGGTGTTCGAGCGGCCCAGCGGCAAGCCGCTGACCGAAGGCGTGCCGGGCATGTTCACCTACGACGGCTACCACAAGCGCTTCCAGAACGAGGTGGTCGTCGTCACCGGCCTCATCGCCGCCGAAGACCCGTGGGTGCTGGGGCAGGGCACGGGCGCGGCCGACCGGTTGCGTGACGCCGCCGCGCTGGGCGACCTCACCGACCGCGTGCGGCGGCTGTACCTGCAGGAGTACGTGAAGGTGTGGGAGGCCATGCTCGCCGATGTCCGTCTGATCCGCGTGTCCGGCCTCGAGAAGAACATCGAGATCGCGCGCATCCTCTCGGGCGCCGATTCGCCGCTGGCCAACTTCCTGCGCGCGGTGGTCAAGGAAACCACCCTCACGCCCAAGGACGGCGACAAGTCGGCCGTCGGCAAGGCGGCCGAAACGGTGCGCAACACCCGCAAGGGCCTGGAAGAGCTCTTCGGCGGCGGTGATGCGAACCGGCAGCAGCTCGCTCCGGGCAAGCGCATCGAGAGCATCGTCGACGACCGCTTCGAATCGCTGCGCCGACTGGTCGTGTCGCCCACGCCGGGCGGACCTGCGCCGCTGGACGATGCGCTCAAGCTCTTCAACGAGGTGTATGTCTACCTCACCGCGGTCGATACGGCTGTGAAGAGCCGCACATCGCCGCCGCCCGGCGACGTGGCGGGCAAGCTCAAGTCGGATGCGGGCCGCCTGCCCGAGCCGGTGCGCTCGATGGTCGAGAACCTCAGCACCAGCGGCGCCGCGCAGGCCCGCGTGGCCGAGCGCGGCAACCTGAGCCAGGACCTGCGGCCCGTCACCGAGTTCTGCCAGCGCGCCATCGCGGGCCGCTACCCCTTCGTCGAATCGAGCAGCCGCGACGTGCTGCCGGAAGACTTCGGCCAGATGTTCGGCCCCGGCGGGATGATGGACGACTTCTTTCAGAAGCGCCTCGCACAGTTGGTGGACACCAGCCGCCGGCCGTGGCGCTACAAGCCGGTGGCGGAGCAGGGCGCGATCTCCACCTCGGCACTGCAGCAGTTCGAGCGCGCCGACCTCATCAAGCAGGTGTTCTTCCGTGGCGGTGGCCGTGGGCCCGCGATGCGGCTGGACTTCAAGCCGGTCGAGCTCGATGCGGGCATCACGCAGTTCACGCTCGACGTCGACGGCCAACTGGTGAAGTACGCGCACGGCCCCATCGTGCCGATGACCGTGCAGTGGCCCGGCCCGCGCAACACCAACCAGGTGCGCGTCACCGTGCAGCCGCCGACGGCGGGAGGCACCTCGGGCCAGGTCACCGAAGGGCCATGGGCGCTGTTCAAGATGCTCGACCGCGGCCAGCTCGCCTCGGGCGACGGGCCCGAGAAGTTCTTCATCACCTTCCAGCTCGATGCGCGCCGCGCCAAGTTCGAGGTGACGACCAACAGCGTGCAGCACCCGATCCGCCTGAAGGAACTGCGCGAATTCTCCTGTCCGGAGGGCTTGTGACGGGGCTGGACGGCATCCTCTCGAATCCGGCCGCGCTGCCGGGCTGGTTCGGCAAGCTGCCCGGCATGGGTGACTTCGCGCACCGCCGCCTGCCCGAGGCCTTCCGTACCCGCTGGGACCACTGGCTGCAGCACGGGATGATGCGGCTGCGGCTGCGTCACGAGGACTGGACCGCGCGCTACCTCGAAGGCCCGGTGTGGTTCTTCGCGCTGGCGCAGGACGTGGCCGGCCCCTCGTGCTGGGTGGGCGTGGTCATGCCCTCGGTCGACGGCGTGGGCCGCTACTTCCCGTTCGCCGTGGCCTGCGAGCTGCGCCAGCCCTGGCAGTCCCTGCCTGCGGCGGCCTGGCCGGCGCTGCACCGCTGGTGGCAGCGCGCGGCGCAGGCGGCCCTCGAAGGCCTGGACCAGGACCAGGACGCGGCGCGCTTCGACGGCACGCTGGCGCGCCTGTTCGCCGATGCCGACGACGCTGCAGGGCAGGACGACCCCGGCACAGCACCCGCCTGGCCCGCGAGCGGCCAGTCGCTGTGGCTCACGCACCCGGGCGGCGAGGGCCAGCGCCTGCTGAGCGCGGGGTTGCCGCGCGAGGAGCGCTTCGACCTGCTCTTCGCCTGCGCCCCGGCGCCCGCGGGGCACTCCGATGACGAGGCGGTGGACAAGGTGGACCCGGCGTGAGCGACCCCTCCACACCCCTGCCGCCCGAGGGCGGCGACGACCGGACGCAGGTGATGACCGGGCGAGGCCCGGCGCGCGAGATCGACGCCGCCACCGTGGTCTCGTCGCCCGGCGCGCGGCCGCCGGCACCACCGCCTGCCCCCGCCAGCGGCGCGGACACCGGCACGCTGCCGGCCGGCAGCCGCATGGCCGAGTTCGAGATCACGCACCTGATCGGCCAGGGCGGCTTCGGCGCGGTGTACGAAGCCTGGGACCACACGCTGGAGCGCACGGTCGCGATCAAGGAGTACCTGCCGACTTCGCTGTCCACGCGTGCGCAGGACGGCACCGTGTCGCCGCTGTCCGAAAAGCACAAGGAAACCTTCGACCTGGGCATGCGCAGCTTCATCAACGAGGCGCGCCTGCTGGCCCAGTTCGACCATCCCTCGCTGCTGAAGGTCTACCGCTTCTGGCAGGAGCGCGGCACCACCTACATGGTGATGCCGCTGTACCGCGGCCAGACCATGCGCCAGGCCCTGGCCGCGATGCCCGCGGGCGTGGACGAGGGCTGGCTCATGCGCGTCATGGACGGCGTGACGCAGGCGCTGGCGGTGATGCACAACGCCAACTGCTACCACCGCGACATCGCACCCGACAACATCATGCTGCTGGAGGGCAGTGGCCGCCCGGTGGTATTGGACTTCGGCGCGGCGCGGCGCGTGATCACCGACAAGACGCAGGCCATCACCGTCATCCTCAAGCCCGGCTACGCACCGGTGGAGCAATACGCCGAGATGCCCGACATGTCGCAGGGCGCGTGGACCGACGTCTATGCGCTTGCGGCCGTCATGCATGTGGCCGTGTGCGGCCGTGCGCCGCCGCCCTCGGTGGCGCGGCTCATCTCCGACAGCTACGTGCCGCTGGCCGGCAACGAGGTGCTGCGCCAGCGCTACAGCGCGCGCCTGCTCGAGGCCATCGACCACGGCCTGCAGGTGCGGCCCGAGGCGCGCCCGCAGTCCATGGGCGAGCTGCGTGCGGAGCTGGGCCTGGAAGAGACCACCACCATCGCGCCGCTGCGCTCCAGCGGGGCACGCAGCGGCACGGCGCCGGCATCGGCGCGCGGCCCGAAGACGGCGCCGCAAGCCATGCCCGCACCTGCGCCCGGCACCGGCGGCAACGCCAGGCTGCTGGCCGCCGGCGGCGTGCTGGCCCTGGCGGCGATCGGCGGCGGCGCCTGGTGGTGGATGCAGGGCCGCCAGGCCGATGCGGTGGTGGCGAGCGCGCCGCCACCGGCAGCGGCCCCGGTGGCGCCCGCACCGGCGCCCGAGGCACCGCCACCGCCCGCTCCACCGCCACCGCCGCCCGCGCCTGCGACGCGCCGCACGCCCCTGCAGTCGCTCGAGGCGCTGGGCGCGGGCGCGACCGCCGGCTTCGGCGTGACAGCCACGCCGCGCAAGGCCGAGGTCGCCGTGGGTCGCGACAAGCTCGATTTCGAGGTGCGCAGCCAGCGCGACGGCTATGTCTACGTCTACCTGCTGTCCAGCGGCGGCGAGATGTTCCTGCTCTTCCCCAACCTGCTCGACAAGTACAACAAGATCACTGCCGGCAGCACGCTGTCGCTGCCGCGCGCTTCCTGGCCCATGAATGCCGGCGGCCCGCCGGGCACCAACCACTTCGCGGTGCTGGTGAGCCAGAACGAGCGCGACTTCAGCGAATCCGGCGTGCAGAACGACGGCGTGTTCCCGCAGTTCCCCCTCACGGTGCTGTCGGCGCTCGAGAGCGCCCGGCCGGGCGGGCCGACGCCGCTGCTGGGCAAGCCGGTATGCCCAGCTGGCAGCGGCTGCCAGGACGTCTATGGCGTCGGCACTTTCAAAATCGTCGAGAAGTGATCGTCTGTGGACATCGGCCCGTCCGGGCCGCCTCGATCCCAAGGAGTGAATCATGAACCCAGCCCCGCATCTCCAGGCACCGCGACCGGTGCATGCGTTGTGGGCCGGCGCCCTGGCGCTGGGCCTGGCCGGCTGTGCCACCGCGCCTGCACCCGCGCCCGCGCCGACCGCGCCGCCGCCGGCCCCGGTGGCCGTCGTGCCCGCACCTGCGCCCACCCCTGCGCCCGCACCGGCCAATGCCAGCGTGGCCGGCCAGGCGCGCACCTTCTCGACCCAGATCGCCACCTACACGGCCGTCAACTTCGACAGCGTGCCCGGCTGGAGCCGCGACGACTTCGCCGAGAGCTGGCCGGCCTTCCTCACCAGCTGCCGCGTGCTCAACGGGCGCGGCGCGCAATGGCAGGAGGTGTGCGGCCGCGCGAGCAGCGTGGACGGCAAGAGCAATCCCGCGATCCGCTCCTTCTTCGAGCGCGAGTTCGCGGCCTACCAGATCCGCGACGACGACCGCCGTCCCGACGGCGTGGTGACGGGCTACTTCGAGCCCGAGATCGAAGGCAGCCGTACCTACGCGCCGCCCTTCATCTACCCGGTGTACGGCCAGCCGCAGGACATGCTCTTCATCGACACGCGCAAACTGCCGCCGGGCAACGGCACGGTCGCCGCGCGCGTGCAGGGCAACCAGGTGGTGGTGCAGACTGGCCTCTCGACGCGCGACATGGGCGCGCCGGGCCTTTATGCGCTGGACCTGTCGCAGCTCACGCGCGACACCATCGACCGCAAGGCACGGCTGCGCATCGATGGCCAGCGTCTGCTGCCCTACTTCACGCGCGAGGAGATCGAGACCCGCGGCGCGCCCAACGCCAAGGTGCTGGCCTTCGTGAGCAGCGCCACCGCCCTGTACGAGATGCAGATCCAGGGCTCGGGCCGCATCCGACTGCCGAATGGCGAAGTGATCCGCATCGGCTATGCCGAGCAGAACGGCCAGCCCTTCCGGCCCACGCTGGCGCAGGGCCGCGGCGGAAAGCCGAAGAGTGCCGTGCGCACGCGTGGTGGGGCCATCGAACTTGAGCTCGACGATGGCGAGGACGACGACATCGGCGACGTCGGCGCCATCCGCACGCGCGGCTTCACGCTCGCGCGGCCGGTGGCCAGCGGTGCCGTGGTCGTGCCGGGCCAGCGTGCGTCGGGGCCGGTCACGGGCTCGGGCATCAAGGACCCGAGCTATGTCTTCTTCAAGGAGGTGCAGACCAACACCGCCGGCCCCGTGGGTGCCATGGGCGTGCCGCTGCAGCCGGGCCGCTCGATCGCGGTCGACCCGCGCAGCACGCCGCTGGGCTACCCGGTGTTCGTGTCGACGCGCCAGCCCGGCTCCGGCACGCCGATGCAGCGCCTGACGATCGCGCAGGACACCGGGGGCGCCATCCGCGGTGCGGTGCGGGCCGACTACTTCTTCGGCAACGGCCAGCTCGCGGCCAACCAGGCGCGTCGCATGAAGGAGCGCGGCCAGCTGTGGATCCTGCTGCCGCGTGGCCAGGCCGTGGCCGCCGCCACCGCCACCGTAGCGCGCGGCCCCGGCGGCACGCGCACCCGCGGCGTGGGTGGCTCGCTGGCGAACTGCCTGGTGCCCGACGACCAGACCTGCGCCGATGACTAGCGGCACGCGCCCCCCAGGCGGCGTCGCCGCGCCCCCCGCCGCCGTGCGAGGGGCGCGCACGCGGAAGACCGGCAGCGCCCGTTCCCCGGGTGTCCGGGAGGCGTCGCTGCGTTCGGCGGTGCGAGCTTGGCACGACCGCACCTTCGTTGCTATCAAATGGATAGCTGCTCGCGCAGGCAGGGCGGGCGCTGCGGTCACTTTTTGCTTGAATTCTTGGGCGCCGTCGCTGTCGACGCGCCGGCCCTGACGGGGGCTGCATGCAGGACACCCTCTCGTCCGAAGACAGTGCCGAGCTGGTGCGCCTGTGGCGCCGCAGGCAGACGCTGTCGCCCGACGAGATGGGGCGCATGTACGGCATCGTGGGCGATGCGCTGCGCGGCTGCACTCCGCCCGAGCTGCATGCGCTGGGCGAGGGGCGGCAGGAACTCGTGGCGCAGTTCGTCTACGTCAAGGTGCTGCGGCTGGACGCCGAGCCGGACGAGGGCGAGGAGCCCGATCCGCGCGAGCGCAACCGGCACAGTGCGCCTTCGAGCGCCTTCGCGCTGTGCGCGTACTTCCGCCGCTACCTCATCGACTGCACGCGGGCCAGCAGCTTCCGGCGCAAGCTGTCGATCGGCGACGAAGTCACCGAGAACCAGCTCGAAGCGCAGCTGGGCGCCGGCGACGACGCCGAGGACTGCCTGCGTGAACACGGCCTGAGCGGCGCCGCTGTGCAGGCCGCGGCGCGCGCCTTCATCGCCGGTCTGGCGCAGCCCGAGCGCCTGCTGCTGTGCGAGGGCTTCGGCCAGGAGGCGGTGGGCGGGCTGTCGGGCGTGGCGGCGCGCCATGCCATCGCCTCGTACCACTACCGCGCCGGCCGGCTCGGGCTGGTGCACAAGCGCGAGGCGTTGCCGGCCGACTACGCGCGCACGGCGATCGGCGGCTGGATCCAGGACACGCTGGGCATCGCCATCCGGCCCGACAACGGCGCCGCGATCCTGCAGGTTTTCAAAATCCTCGGCGCTGAAGCGTCTTATGCCTGAAGTCATAGGACACACGCCATGCCCACCGAACTCTGGCCGCCGTTGAACCTCATCCGCAGCGCCTTCGAGCCGCCTGCGCCGGCGGGCGCTGCGGCCGGCGCTGCAGCGCCCGTCGCTGTCCATCGCGTCGAAGGAGCCGCTGCGCCAGCCCGCCAGCCGCTGGAAGACCTCCTGATGCCGCTGACGGAGCTGGCGCGCCGCCGCGAGGCCGTTGCGGCGCGGGCTTTCACGGCACGCTGGGCGCCGGGCCGCCTGGTCAGCGTGCTGCACGAGGGGCGCCTGCTCGGCGTGCTGCTGGATCGCTGCACCCCCGGTGCCGAGGGCGAACGCTGGCACGGCTGGATGGCGGCGAGCGAGGCCGATTGGGCGGGTGCCTGCGACGTGCTGCTCGAGCCGGGCGACGAGCCCTTCGAGCCGCTGTTCGGCATGGTCCAGGCCTGGAACCCCGTCACGCTGGTGCCGGCGCCGCAGCTGTGCGCGCGCGTGCTCGGCGAGGTGTCGGCGACGCGCCTGGCGGCCCTGCGCGCCGTGGCCGACGAATGCGCGACGAAGGCCGCGACCGGCATCGCGCCGGCGCCCGGCCGCATCGCGCTGCGCACCGTGGCCGACACCTTCACCGTGCTGTCGGGCACGCCTCTGGCCCCCGAAGGCGATCCGCGCGCGGCTTACCAGGCGCTCTATGCCGAGGCTGCGGCACGCCTGAACGCCTTGTCGAAGGCATCGACCGGCGCGGCGCGCCCCGCGGCCGGCATGCCGCGCGTCGATGCCCCGGGCCGGACCGCGGACTGGGGCGCGCGCCTGCGCGGCTGGCTGCTGGGCGACGGCCTCTGGCGTCCCGCGCTCGCCGTGCTGGCGCTGGTCGTGGTGGTGCAGAACGCCGGCCTGCTGCTGCCGCAGGCCGAGGACGTGCGCTTCCGCGGCGCGCTGCCCGCCGCCGCGCCGCAGGTCGACCTCACGCTGCGCTGGAAGGCCGGCACCGACATGGCCGCCGCGGCGCAGCTGTTGCGCAGTGCGGGCGCCACCGTGGTCGGCGGCCCCGACGCCGCCGGCACCTGGTCATTGCATCTGCTGCAGCCCGTGGAAGGGCGCCGCGTGCTGCAGTCCTCGCCGCTGGTCGAGGCCGTGGGTCCGCCCTAGTCCGCCATGCCGCCTGTACTGCGCCCCGTCCTGCGACTGCTGGTCCTGGCAGGGCTGCTGCTCGGCGGCGCGTGGGCGGGTGCGGTGCCGAGGGCCCTGCTGGTCGGCGTGTCCGAGCTGGCCAACCAGCCCGCTTCGCTGTGGCTGCAGGCGCCGCGCAACGACGTGCTGCTGATGCGCGATGCGCTCGCGCGCCAGGGCTTTGCACCGGCCGACATCACGCTGCTGGCCGATGGCGTGCCCGGCGCCGTGCTGCCCGATGCGCAGGCGATTCGCGATGCGCTGCAGCGCCTGCTCGCACAGTCGCGCAGCGGCGATGTCGTGGTGCTGTACTTCTCGGGCCACGGCACCCGCGTGCGCGACGCCGCCAAGCGCTACCAGGAGCCCGACGGCCTGGCCGAGAACTTCCTCGCACGCGACGCGCGCGGCGCCGTCGGTGGGGCGGGTCCGCTCGGCGGCGGCGTGCGCGACGTGGACTTCGACGGCTGGGTGCAGGCCTTCCTGGCGAAGAACGTGTTCGTGTGGTCGGTCTTCGACACCTGCTCGGCCGCGTCGATGACGCGCAGCCTGCGCGCCGAGCCCGCGCAGCCGGCCGACGACGAGGTGCGCTGGCGCGGCGTGCGCGTGGACCAGCTGGTGGCCGCGGCGCCGCCAGTCGACGACGCCGTGCCGACCGCACCCGCGGCCGAAGCCGTGGCGCGTGCACGCTACGTCGCCTTCTTCGCCTCCGAGAGCCACCAGGTCACGCCCGAGCTGCGCCTGCCGCGCGGCGACCGCCAGGCCCGGCCGCAGGGCCTGCTGACCTGGGCGGTGGTGCAGTCGCTGCAGCGCCGGCCGCAGACCTGGCGCGCGCTGTTCGACGGCGTGCTGTCGCTCTACCCGCCGGTGATCGACGAACTTGCCCAGCGCTTTCCCGCGCGCGAGCTGCCTTCGCCGGTGGCCGAGGGCAACCTCGACCTGCCGTTGTTCACCAACCCCGCCGGTGCCGTGACCACGCGCCCGCTGTGGCCCGCGCGGCGTGGCGGTGCGATGCTGGCGCTGGCGGCCGGCCAGATCGACGGCCTGGTGCCACGGCAGCGGGTGCACGTGACGGCCGTGCTCGACGACGGCGCCCAGCGCGAGGCCGAAGCCGACCTGGTCGAGGTCGGGCCGGACCAATCCAGCCTGCGCGTGCCCGACGTGCTGCAGGACGTGGCCGGCTCCGCGCTGTGGCGCGTGCAGCCGGTGGCCGGTCCCGCCGCGCTGGCGTTGCAGGTGCACGCCGAGCGGCCGTTGCCGGCGGGCCTGTCGCTGGCCTATCCGGCGTCCATCGCGCCCGGCGGCGATGCAGCGGCCGACGTGCGCGTGCAGCCGGGCGCTGCAGGGGGCTGGCGCCTGGAGCTGCGATCGCCCGATCTCGGCGGGCCGGCCGCCGCGGTGCCGCTGCGCGATTCGCAGGCGCTGCGCCAGCGACTGGAGGCCCTTGCGCGCCTGAAGTGGCTCGTGCGGCTGCCGGCCCTCGCGCAGGGCGGCCGCGTCGACGGGCTGGAGGTGCAGCTCGAGCGCTGGCAGGGCACGCAGCTGCTGGGCGCCGACGATGCGCAAGGCCTGGCCGCGCTGCCCGCACCGGCCGAGGGCCAGCGCATCGCCCTCCACGTGCACAACACCAGCGGCCAGTCGATCGACCTGGCGGTGGTCGGCCTCGATGCGCAGGGCGCGCTGCGCGCCGTGTACCCGCCCGACGGCGCCGAGAGCAACCGCTTCGAGCGCGGCACGCGCGACCAGCCTGCCGCCAAGCGCTTCGAGCTGCCGTGGCTGGCGCAGCCCGGCGCGCAGCTGCTCGTGGTGGCGGCGCCCGCGGCACCCTACAGCGGGCCGCGCCTGTTCGGCGCCGGACCGCCCGAACCGGTGGCCGACCTGCGCGTGCGAGGCCAGTTGCAGCCCGAACGGCGCCGCGCCGTCTACGCGGTCCGCATCCAGACCGAGGGCGCCTCCACGGCCAGCGCGCGCTGAGCGCCCCGACCTTCAACGTTTCGAGAAAGGAAGCCTCCATGTCGCTCTACAGCATCGACAACCTCCTGCAGCTGACCCGGCTGGCGCACACCAATCAAATGGGGGCGGACCTGGTGATGGCCATGGAGAACAGCGGCACGCCCGTGACGGGCGACAACGTGCGGCGCTACCCCGACGGCAAGCCGCGGCTGGACATCGTCGGCATGAGCTGGGGCCTGGCGTCCGCCACCATCGGCGGCGCGGCGCAGGGGCCGCGCAGCTACGCGCCGCTGACCGTGGTGCGCCAGGCCGATTCGGCCAGCGCCATCCTGACCCAGCTCTGCAACAACCGCTCCGCGAGCCTGCGCGCCGCCATCGGCAAGTACCGCGCAGGTGGCGACGCCAGTGTCACCGCCGACACGCTGCCGATGTTCGAGCTGAAGATCGACGAGGCGCAGATCACGGGCCAGTACTTCATCACCGCGCCGGGCGACGTGATGCTCTACGAGATCCTGGTCTTCAGCTACCGCAAGATCGAGATCAAGACGGCGCCGCAGCAGGGCACGGGCTCGCGCGGCGCCAGCCGCGAGTGCCAGATCATCGTGGCCAACCCGAACTGACACCCGGAGCCGCACCATGAGCACCGCCGCCGAACTCATCCGCAGCGCCGACCCCGCCGGCGCGCTCCGTGCCCTCACCGAGGAAGTCCGCGCCAGGCCCGGCGACAGCCGTCTGCGCGTCTTCATGGCCCAGCTGCTGTGCGTGCTCGGCCAATGGGAGCGCGCGCTCAACCAGCTCAGCGTCGCGGCCGAGCTCGATGCCCTGGCCGTGCCCATGAAGCAGGTGTACGGCGAGGCGATCCGCTGCGAGGGCCTGCGCGCCGAGGTCTTCGCCGGCAAGCGCACGCCCATGGTCTTCGGCCAGCCCGACCCCTGGCTGGCGCTGCTGGTCGAGTCGCTGCTGCGCCGCGGCGCCGGCGATGCTGCCGCGGCCGAGCAGCTGCGCGCACGCGCCTTCGACGAGGCGCCCGCCGTCGCCGGGCGCATCGACGGCACGCCCTTCGAGTGGCTGGCCGATGCCGACATGCGGCTCGGGCCGGTGCTCGAGGCCTACATCAACGGGCGCTACTACTGGGTGCCCTTCGCGCGTCTCGCGCAGGTCAAGGTCGAGCCGCCCGAGGACCTGCGCGACTGCGTGTGGACGCCGGTGCACCTGCTGTTCGAGAACGGCGGCGAGACGCTGGCGCTGGTACCCACGCGCTACGAGGGCACCGAGAAGAGCGACGACGGCGCGCTGCTGCTGGCGCGCCGCACCGACTGGCGCGAGCTCTCGCCCGATCTGTGGTGCGGGCTGGGCCAGCGCCTCTTGGGCAGCGACGCGGGCGAGCATGCGCTGATGGACGTGCGCCAGATCGACTTCGGTGCCGCCGCGCTGGCCGAGGGCGACACCGCGGTCGGCCATGGCTGAACTCACCGTCCAGGAGCGGCTGCAGCCTTCGCTGCTCGACCGCCTCGTCGACCACGCGCCCGACCAGAAGCGCGAGGGCGACGACAAGCGCACCCTCACGCGGCAGGCGCTGCGCCAGGCCGTGCTGCGCGACTTGGCCTGGCTGCTCAATGCCACCGGCGATGCGGTCGACGAGAAGCGCCATCCGCACGCGGCGCGTTCGGTCCTCAACTACGGATTGCCTATGCTGTCCGGCCAGTTCACGTCGTCCATCCAGCGTGTCAGCATGGAACAGGCTCTGAAGAACGCCATCCTGCAGTTCGAGCCGCGCATCCTGCCCCGAACGCTCGAAGTCGAAATCGTCATGGAAGGCTCGTCCCTGGATTCCCACAACTGCATCAGCCTGCTGGTGCGCGGAAGCTTGTGGGCGCAGCCGGTGCCGCTGGAGTTCCTGATGCGCAGCCGCGTCGACCTGGAGGAAGGGCGCATCGCCATCGATGACCTGTCCAATCCAGCGCGCTGACGCCGATCCGCGAGACCGCCTCCGCGTCAGGTGCGTCCCAGCACCCGCGCGGTCGCGTGCCGATGCCGCGGTTCGCGATCGTCACGATCGTTACGAGTTTGGCGCTCGCGCCCGTGCGACGGGCGCTGCAGGCCAATTGCACTTCGCCGTTTCCGGTCCGTTCTCGAGGGGCTGAGCATGGATCCCCGGCTGCTGACGCTCTACGAACAGGAACTGCGGTACTTCCGCGAGAGCACGGGCGAGTTCGCGCGCGCCTTCCCCAAGATCGCCGCCCGGCTCGGCGTGGACGGGCAGGAGGTGGCCGACCCCTACGTGGAGCGGCTCATCGAGGCCACGGCCTTCCTGTCGGCGCGCGTGCACCTCAAGGTCGATGCCGAGTACCCGCGCTTCACCGGCCACCTGCTCGACATCGTCTACCCGCACTTCCTCGCGCCCACGCCGGCCTGCGGCGTGTGCGCCTTCCGGCCCGAGCTGGGCGACGCCGTGCTCGCCGCCGGCCCGCTGCTGCCGCGCGGCAGCGCCCTGCGTGCGCGCCAGGCGGTGGGCCAGAACACGCACTGCGAATTCCGCACCGCGCACGACCTGCGCGTGTGGCCGGTCGAGCTCACGCGCGCCCAGTACTTCACCTACGCGGCCGACCTGCCGCTGGCGCAACACCCGCGCGCCCGTGACATCCGCGGCGGCCTGCGCATCGGGCTGAAGGCCACCGCGGGGCTGAGCTTCGACCAGATCGCACTGGACGCGCTCACGCTGTATTTCGGCGGCGCCGACGACGTGGCCTGGCAACTGCACGAATGCATGCTGGCGCAGCCCGTCGGCGTGCTGGTGCGGCGTGCCACAGCCACCGGCCCGGTCACCACGCTGCCCGGCAGCGCGATCGCCGAGGTCGGCTTCGGCGACGACGAGGCCCTGTTGCCGGTCACGGCCACCGGCTTCTCGGGCTTTCGCCTGGTGCAGGAGTACTTCGCCTTTCCCGAGCGCTTCCGCTTCGCGCGCATCGACGGGCTGCGCGCCGCGCTGGCGGCCTGCGGGGGCGACGAGGTCGAGCTGGTGCTGCTGTTCTCGCGTGGCGACGCGGTGCTGGAGAAGCTGGTCAGCGCCGACAACGTGCAGCTGCACTGCGTGCCCGTCGTCAACCTCTTCCCCAAGCGGCTCGACCGCGTCAGCGTGACCGAGGGCGTGAGTCAGTTCCACCTGCTGGCCGACCGCACGCGGCCACAGGATTTCGAGGTGCATTCGCTCACCGAGGTGGTCGGCCACGCAGCCGCGGTGGCCGGCGGAGAGGGCGCGCGCGAGCAGCTGTTCCGCCCGTTCTACGCCGCGTTCCACGGCAGCCGAGAAGCGCACCCGGCCTACTACACGGTAACCCGCGAGCCGCGCGTGATGTCGGCGCGCCAGCGCGGCGAGGGCCATCGCAGCAGCCACATCGGCTCCGAGCTGTACCTGCAGGTGGTCGACCCGCAGCAGGCGCCTTTCTCGGGCGCGCTGCGCCAGCTTGCCGTCACCGGGCTGGTGACCAACCGCGACCTCGCGCTGCTGCTGCCGGTCGGGCGCGAGAACGACTTCGATTGCGTCGACGCCTTCCCGGTGCAGAGTGTGCGCATGGTGCGCGGCCCCTCGCGTCCGGTGTCGCCGGTGGTGCAGCAGGGCCTGGGCTGGAAGGTGGTCGACCACCTGGCGCTGAACTACCTGTCGCTGGCCGACAGCTCGCCGGCCGAAGGCGCTGCAGCGCTGCGCGAGATGCTCACGCTGTACGCCGTGCACGCCGACGAGGCGCGCCAGGGCCAGGTGCGCGGCCTGCTGTCGGTGCGCTGCAAGCCGCTGGTGCGACGCCTGCCGCTGCCCGGGCCCATCGCCTTCGGTCGCGGGCTGGAAGTGACGCTGGAGGTCGACCCGCCCGCCTTCCACGGGCACAGCGCCTTCCTCTTCGGCGCCGTGATGTCGCGCTGGCTCACCCGCCATGTCGAGGTGAACCACTTCGTCGAAACGGTGCTGCGCGGCGCCGGCAAGGGCGAATGGATGCGATGGAGGCCGCAGTGCGGGACCCGGCCGATCCTGTGAACGCGCCCGGTGGCGGTGCCGCCGACGCGGGCTCCGGTCCGACGGACACGCCGGCCGCCTGGCTGGCCGCGCGCGCCGACCGCGCCTGGGCCTACGACTACTTCGCCACCCTGCGGCGGCTGGAATGCATGGACCCGCGCGCGCCACGCTGGGGCCAGGCCCTGCGCCCCTCGGCCGAGGCCGTGCGCGTGGGGCAGGAGCCTTCGCTGTCCTTCGCGCCGGCGCCCTTCAGCCGCTTCGAGCCCGCCACGGCCGATGCACCGCCGCGCCTGCGCCAGCACTTCTTCGGCTACCTCGGCCCCAACGGGCCGCTGCCCGTGCACCTGTCGGACTTCATCCGCGAGCGCGCGCTCAACCACGGCGACCCGACCTGGCTGGCCTTCCTCGACACCTTCTCGCACCGCTTCGCGCTGCAGGTCTACCGTGCCTGGGCCAAGGCCCGTCCGGTGACGGGGCTGGACCGTCCGCAGGAGGACCCGTTCCGCCGCCACGTCGGCGCCTTCGCGGGCATCGGTGGCCCGGCGCGGCAGGAGCGCGATGAGGTGCACGACGACGCGCGGCTGCACTTCTCGGGCTGGCTCGCACGCCGCGTGCACAACGTGGACAGCGTCGAGTCGGTGGTGTCGGCGTACTTCGGCGTGCCCGTGCGGCTGGAACGCTGGGTGGGTCACTGGATGCGCCTGCCGGGCGACGAACTCACGCGGCTGGGTGCCAGCAACCCGAACGAGGCGTCGCGCACGCTCGGACTCGGCGCGGTCATGGGACGCCAGGTCTGGGACCGGCAGCACAAGGTGCGGCTGCACCTGGGGCCGCTGTCGCTCGAGCAGTACCGGCGCTTCCTGCCCATCGGCTCGGCGCGCCCGGTGCTCGCGCGCTGGATGCTGCAGCTGCTGGGCGACGAACTGGAATGGGACGCGCAGCTCGCGCTGCGCAAGGAGGAGGTGCCGCCCACCCGCCTCGGCGCGCAGTCCGGCAACGGACCGCGGCTGGGGTGGGTGTCGTGGCTCGGCGAACGGCCGCGTGCACGCGACGCGGCCGACGTGCGCATCGTCGGCGCGGCGGCGGGAGGCGTGCCATGAACGCTTCCGCCGCCGCGGCCCGTGCGCCCGCCGGGCTGGCCCAGGCCATCGACTGGCTGCGCGCCGGTCGGCTGGACGATGCCGATGCGGCGCTGAACGCCCTGTCGCGCCGGCAGCCCGCGGACGCGGACGTGCTGCACTTTCGCGGCGTGCTGCGCCATCGCCAGGGCCGCACCGACGAGGGCATCGGCCTGGTGCGTGGCTCGCTGGCGCTGCGGCCGCGCAATGCCGCGGCCTGGAACAACCTGGGCAACCTGCTGGTCGAGGCCGGCCGGGCCGACGAGGCCGCCGCCAGCTACCGCCAGGGGCTGTCGCATGCGGCCACCGCCGCCCAGGCAGCCAACGGCTGGGCGAATCTGGCGGCGCTGCTGCGCAAGCTCGGCCAGTCCACCGAGGCCGTGCAGGCCTGTCGCAGCGCGCTGGCGCTGCAGCCGGTGCACGGGCCGGCCTGGTACATCCTCTCGCGCCTGCTGGCGGCGCAGGGCGACGTGGCCGAGGCCGTGCAGGCCTACAGCCGCGCCATCGCGCTGCTGCCGCAGGAAGCGTCCGGGCGCGCGCAGGTGCTGCGCGCCCTCATGGTGATTGGCGAGCGGGAACGCGCCGCCGGCCTGTTGCGCGACTGGCTGGCCGAGTCGCCGGGCGACCCGGTGGCGCAGCACCTGCTGGCGGCCTGCGAGGGACGCGCGCCCGAACGTGCGAGCGACGCCTACGTCGCGCGCGTCTTCGATGCGTATGCCGAGAGCTTCGACGCCAGCCTGCAGCGCCTGAACTACCAGGCGCCTGCGTTGGTGGCGCAGGCCGTGCGCGAGGCGCTGGGCGAGCCGGCCCGCGCGCTCGACGTGGCGGACGTGGGCTGCGGCACCGGTCTGATGGCGCCGCTGCTGGCGCCCTGGGCGCGGCGGCTCGCGGGCTGCGACCTGTCGGCCGGCATGCTGCGCCAGGCGCGGCGGCGCGGCGGCTACGACCATCTGCACCAGGCCGAACTGGTGCATTACCTGGCCACCCAGCCGGCGGCCTTCGACCTGGTGGTGTCGGCCGACACGCTGTGCTACTTCGGCGATCTGCACGCCGCGGCCCGCGCTGCCGCGCAGTCACTGCGCCCCGGCGGCTGGCTGGTCTTCACCGTCGAGGCGCTAGAGGGCGAGGACGCGCCCTGTCGTCTCGAGCTGAGCGGCCGCTACACCCATTCCGCCGCCCATGTGCGCGCAGCCCTGGCGGCCGCCGGCTTCGCGCTGGCGCGCGTGCAAGCCGTGGTGCCTCGCGAGGAGGCCGGTCGCGAGGTGCGCGGCTGGCTCGCGGCGGCGCAGCGTCCTCCTTCCAGCGGCGCGGTTTGAAATGCCGCGCCCTTCGTTCGTCCTTCCGACTGGAGATTCCGATGAGTGAGATCAGCCGCACCGCCCTTTTCGGCAAGCTGAACCCGCTGGCCTACAAGGCCATCGAGGGCGCCACCGTCTTCTGCAAGATGCGCGGCAATCCGTACGTCGAGCTCGAGCACTGCCCCGCGCCGCCGCTGCACAACCAGGAATCGCACCGGCCCCGCATCGTCCAGCACTACGGGCTCGACATCTCGGTGCTGGCCAAGGACATGACGGCCGCGCTGGACCGCCTGCCGCGCGGCGCCACGGCCATCAGCGACTTCTCGCCGCACATCGAGAACGCCATCGAGCGCGCCTGGACCTATGCCACGCTGCAGTTCGGCGAGGCGCAGGTGCGCACCGGCTACCTGGTCTTCGGCATGCTCAAGTCGCCCAGCCTGCGCAACCCGTTGCTGGGGCTGTCCAAGCAGTTCGAGAAAGTGAAGGTCGAGGACCTGGGCGACCACTTCGCGAAGATCTGCGATGCCTCGGCCGAATCGAAGATGCGCGCGCAGGACGGCACCGGGATGGGCAGCGGTGATGTGGGCGACGAGACGGGCGCGATGGCCCCGGCGGCGATGGGCAAGGGCGATGCGCTCAAGAAGTTCGCCGTCGACCTGACCGAGAAGGCCAAGAAGGGCGAGATGGACCCGGTCACGGGCCGCGACGAGGAGATCCGCCAGATCGTCGACATCCTGATGCGCCGGCGCCAGAACAACCCGCTGCTCACCGGCGAGGCGGGTGTCGGCAAGACGGCGGTGGTCGAAGGCTTCGCGCAGCGCCTGGCGCGCGGCGACGTGCCACCGCAGCTCAAGGACGTGAAGCTGCTCACGCTCGACATCGGCCTGCTGCAGGCCGGCGCGAGCATGAAGGGCGAGTTCGAGCAGCGGCTGCGCCAGGTGATCGACGAGGTCCAGTCCTCGCCCACGCCCATCATCCTGTTCATCGACGAGATCCACACGCTGGTGGGCGCGGGCGGCGCGGCCGGCACCGGCGATGCCGCCAACCTGCTCAAGCCGGCGCTCGCGCGCGGGAACCTGCGCACCATCGGCGCCACCACCTGGGCCGAGTACAAGAAGTACATCGAGAAGGACCCCGCGCTGACCCGGCGCTTCCAGGTCGTGCAGGTGCCCGAGCCCGACGAGCAGAAGGCCATCCTGATGCTGCGCGGCGTGGCCAGCGTGCTGGAGAAGCACCACCGCGTGCAGCTGCTCGACGAGGCCATCGAGGCGGCCGTCAAGCTCAGCCACCGCTACATCCCCGCACGCCAGCTGCCCGACAAGGCCGTGAGCCTGCTGGACACCGCCTGCGCCCGCGTGGCCGTGAGCCAGCACGCGACGCCGCCCGAGGTGGAGGACTGCATGCGCCGCATCGAGGCGCTGACGGTGGAGCAGGAGATCATCGGCCGCGAGGAGGCCATCGGCATCGACGTCACCAAGCGCGCCGCGCAGGTGACGGCGATGCTGGCCGAATCGAAGGCCGAGCTGGAGAAGCTCAACGCGCGCTGGCAGGAGGAGAAGGGCCTCGTGGATCGCCTGCTGGAGTTGCGGGGCCAGCTGCGCGCGGGCAACAGGCCGGTGGATACCAGCACACCCGTTCAGGCTGAGCCTGTCGAAGCCCGGGACGGCGCTTCGACAGGCTCAGCACGAACGGACGGGCAGACATCAGGAGAGAACGGTGCCGCCGCGCCCGACCGCGCCGCGCTGCTCACCGAACTGCACGAGCTGCAGGCCAGGATCCATGCCGTGCAGGGCGAATCGCCGCTCATCCTCCCCTCGGTCGACGAGCAGGCCGTCGCCTCGGTCGTCGCCGACTGGACGGGCATTCCCGTCGGCCGCATGGTGAAGAACGAGGTCGAGGCGGTGCTCAAGCTGGCCGACACGCTGAACCAGCGCGTCATCGGCCAGAAGCACGGGCTGGAGATGATCGCGCGGCGCATTCAGACCAGCCGCGCGCGGCTGGACAACCCGCAGAAGCCCATCGGCGTCTTCATGCTTTGCGGCACCTCGGGCGTCGGCAAGACCGAGACTGCGCTGGCCTTGGCCGAGGCCCTGTACGGCGGCGAGCAGAACATCATCACCATCAACATGAGCGAGTTCCAGGAGGCGCACACCGTCTCCACGCTCAAGGGCGCGCCGCCTGGCTACGTGGGCTACGGCGAGGGCGGCATCCTGACCGAGGCGGTGCGCCGCCGGCCCTACAGCGTGGTGCTGCTCGACGAGGTGGAGAAGGCGCACCCCGACGTGCACGAGATCTTCTTCCAGGTCTTCGACAAGGGCTGGATGGAGGACGGCGAAGGCCGCATGATCGATTTCAAGAACACGATCATCCTGCTCACGACCAACGCCGGCAGCGAGCTGGTGATGAGCATGTGCCGCGACCCGGAGCTGCTGCCCGACCCGAACGCCCTGGCCGACGCGCTGAAGGCGCCGCTGATGAAGGTGTTCCCGCCCGCGCTGCTGGGGCGCATCGTCACCATCCCGTA
Source organism: Pseudomonadota bacterium (assembly GCA_018241185.1). Lineage (GTDB taxonomy): Bacteria > Pseudomonadota > Gammaproteobacteria > Burkholderiales > Burkholderiaceae_C > Xenophilus. Next base: position 22,825 of record JAFEEH010000196.1, read on the forward strand.
CTACCCGCTGTCGCCCGACATGATGAAGAAGATCGTGCGGTTGCAACTGGGCCGCATCAAGAAGCGCGTGGAGGCCAACCACGGCGTGCCCTTCGAGTACAGCGACGCGGTGGTCGACCAGGTCGTGGCGCGCTGCCAGGACCCGGAATCGGGTGGTCGCGTCATCGACGCCATCCTCACCAACACGGTGCTGCCGACCATCTCGGTCGAATACCTGCAGCGCCTGGCCACCGGCGGCGAGATCCGCAAGGTGGCGCTGGACGTGAAGGACAGCGACTTCACCTACGCCTTCGACTGAGACGCCGACCGGAGATCCCCGCACCATGGCCCAGGACGTGTACCGCATCGACACCGAGTCGCCCGCCGGCAAGGACCTCATGTTCTGGACGCTGGTCGGCCAGGAGGCCATGAGCCAGCCCTCGGTCTACGAGCTGCGCGTGCTGTCGAAGAACGACGCCATCGCCGCCAAGGACATCCTGGGCCATGCCTTCGACGTGGTATTCCGCTTCCATGACGCGTCCGATGCCCCGCACGAGCGCCATTGCCGCGGGCATGCCGTGCGTTTTGCACGCCGCGGTGCGCGCGGGCGCTACTTCGAGTACGTGATCGAGCTGCGCTCGTGGTTCTGGCTGCTGGAGAAGCGCCAGAACGCACGCATCTTCCAGGGCCAGGACGTGCTGGAGGTGATGGACGCCGTTGTGCACGACAGCCCGATGCGCAAGCTGTGGAACGTCAACAATGACGGCATCGTCGGCAAGCCCGACAAGCGGCCGTACTGCGTGCAGTTCGAGGAGAGCGACTTCCGCTTCGTCTCGCGGCTGCTCGAGGAGGAAGGCATCTACTACTGGTTCGACGCGCACGAGGCGCCGGGCACGATGTACCTGTCGAACGCCAGCGACGTCGCGCACCAGCCGCTGCCCGTGGCGGCGGAGCTCAAGGACGTGCAGGCCCACCAGACCGACGCCCGCTTCAACGAACTGCGGCATTGGTCCAGCGGCATGCGCTATGGGTCGGGTGGCCACGCCTCGCGCGACAGCGACTTCAAGGCCATTCGCAAGAAGCTGGCGGGTGGCAGCGTGGACGCGGCGGAGCACGAGCTGTCGGACCTGGAGGTCTTCGAGTTCCCCGGCGGCCACCTGCGCGAGGCGGACGCCGACAAGCGCTCACGCATCCGCATGGAAGAGCTTGCGGCGCGGCGACGGCTGTATTGGGCCGTGACGCCCTGGCCCGACGTGGCCGTGGGCCGACGCACCCGCATGCACTCGTCGTACACGGCCGACGACTTCAACGACGAGCACCTCATCGTCAGCTGCCTCATGGTCGCCACGCACCCGGGCTACGAGGGGGTGGACACCTCCGCCGCGGCCAACCTGGAGAGCGTGGTGCTCGAGATGCTGGCGCAGGACCGGGTGAATGAGGAGCACCGTGACGAACTGCTCGCGATGGTGAAGGGCTTCGACGAGTTCACCCGCCCGCAGTGGGGCATGCACGAGTTCCTGATCACGAGCGTGCCGCTGAAGGTGCCCTACCGGCCGCCGCGCCTCACGCCGCGCGTGCGCATGCCCGGCCCGCAGTCGGCCATCGTGGTCGGCCCGGAGGGCGACGAGATCCACGCCGACGAGTTCGGCCGCGTCAAGGTGCACTTCCACTGGGACCGCTACGACGAGAGCAACGAGAAGTCCACCTGCTGGGTCCGCGTATCGCAGCCATGGGCCGGCAAGGGCTGGGGCGGGTACTTCGCCCCGCGCATCGGGCAGGAGGTGATCGTCGACTTCCTCAACGGCGATCCGGACCGGCCGATCATCATGGGCCGCGTGTACAACGACGACCAGCCGATCCCGTTCAAGAAGCATGAGCAGAGCGGCTTTCGCACCCGTTCCACGCCCAAGGGTTCGGCCGCCAACTTCAACGAGTTCCGCTTCGACGACACCAAGGGCAGCGAGCAGGTGTTCCTGCATGCCGAGAAGAACCAGGACATCGAGGTCGAGAACGACGAGACCCACTGGGTCGGCCACGACCGCAAGAAGACCATCGACCACGACGAGACGGTGCATGTCAAGAACGACCGCACCGAGACGGTCGACAACAACGAGAAGATCACCATCGGCGTGAACCGTACCGAGTCGGTCGGCGCCAACGAAGACATCACCATCGGCGCCAACCGGACCGAATCGGTCGGCGCGAACGAGAGCATCACCATCGGCGCCAACCGCACCGAGACGGTGGGTGCCAGCGAAAGCCTCACCGTGGGTGCCAGCCGCACCGACACGGTGGGTGCCAGCATGACGCAGACGATCGGGGCCTCGCTGACGCAGACCGTGGGCGCGGCGGTGACGCAGACGATCGGCGGCGGGCTGACCGTCACCACGGGCGGGCCGACGACCTTCCTGGCGGCCGGCGGCTTCAACGTCATTGCGCCCGGCGGCACGAAGATCATCGACTTCCAGCTGGGCCAGATCGGCGGGCAGAACCAGATCGGCTACGGCTTCCAGTTCAACTTCTCGGGCATCAACCTGGAAGCGAACATCGTCAAGGGCGAAACCACCGCGTGCACCAACGCCGCCATCGGCGTGAAGACGGAGTTCCTGGGCGTGGACACGCGCGCCGCGTCGGCCGTGCAGCAGGCCGCGGCGCTGGAGGCACTGAGCCACGCCACCGGCATCGAGATGGACGCACTGAAGATCTTCCTGTGAGCACGGTGTGAAAGTCTTCAAGCCCTTCCCGCTGTCGTTGCTGACCCGCTGCTTCGAATTCCGCGGACGCACCAGCATCGGCGTGTCGGCGATGGTGATGGTCGACCTCGGCCCGCAGCGTCGGCTGTGGCAGGAGAAGGACCTGTGGACCTTCTGGGCCACGCGGCCCGAGTCGCAGTGGCCGCTCGAGGAAGGCATGCCGCGCGTGCGCAGCGAATACCTGGTTTCGGCCGTGGCATATCCCGGCGAGCGGCGCATCGGCTGCATGGCCGCGGCGCAGGTGGGGGCGCTGTCCAAGCGGGTCCTGGTGTATGGCGAGCGCTACTGGGACGGCGATCGCATCTCGCCGCCCGCCGCCTTCGAGAGCCTGCCGCTCGGTTGGGCGCAGGCCTGGGGCGGCCCGGCCTGTGCGGACAACCCGCTGGGCAGGGGCATGACGACCGGCGAGGATGGGCTGCGCTGGCTGCCGCGCATCGAGGATCCGCAGCGCCCGCTGGCATCGCCACGCGACGTCGGACGGCCGATCGGTTTCGGTCCGCTCGACGGCACCTGGCCGCAGCGGGCCGCCAAGCGGGGCACCTATGACGAGCGCTGGCTCAAGGAGGAATTTCCGGCCGTCGCGTCCGACGCCGACTGGACCACCTTCAACACCGCCGCCGAGGACCAGCAGCAGGCCGAGCCTTTCCGCGGCGACGAGGCCTACGCCTTCGAGCACCTGCACCCCACGCAGCCGCGGCTCGAAGGGCGCTTGCCCGGCCTGCGCGCACGCGCCTTCGTCACCCACCGCACGGCCGGGGGCGACAAGTTCAAGGAGCTTCGGCTGCGCCTGAACACCCTGTGGTTCTTCCCGGATGCGCAGCGGGCGATCCTGGTGTTCCAGGGCATGCACGAGATCGCCGAGGACGATGGCGCCGACATCGTCCACCTGCTCGGCGCGCTGGAGGACATCGATGCGCCACGCCCCGCCGCGCACTACCTGGCGGTGCGCGACAAGCGCATGGACCGCGAGCACGGCGCGCTCGAGACCCTGCGCGACGAGGACCTGATGCCGGCCGACCTGGTGGTGCCGCTGTTCGATCTCGCCGCCCAACCCAACATCGCCCTGGAGCGCGGCCAGCGCCGCGCCCGTGCCGAACGCGAGGCCGCCCGGGCCGAGGTGGCGCGCTGGGGCATGGACCCCGACGACGGCCACGCGCCGGCGCTGGACGGCCCGGCCATCCCGGAGGTGAAGACGCTGGACGATCTGATCGGCCTGCGCAAGCAGCTCGATCGGCAACGTGCCACGCTGGCCGCGCAGGCCGAGAAGGACAAGGCCGCCATGCTGGCCGACGTGCGGAAGGTGTTCGACGCGCAGAGCCAGGATTTCGGGCTGATCGAACGCGAGATGGCGGGGCTCGAGACGCGCGGGCCGCCGAAGCCCTTCGCGCAGCCGCTCATCCGGAGCTTCGAGGGCTACATCGCCCAGGGCCGTGCGCTGGGGGGCGACGTGCGAGAACTGGAAGAGATGCTGGCCGACAAGCCGCTGATGGACAGCTGGCACCAGGGCGACCGCAAGCAGCTGATGGCCTACCGTGGCGCAGCGCATTACCAAGCGCCCGCTTCGAGGCTGGCCGGCGACGAGGCGGCCGAACTGCGCCAGCGCCTGTTGGCTCAGCGCGCCGCCGGCGGCAGCTGTGCGGGGTGGGACCTCACCGGCGCCGACCTGTCGGGCCTGGACCTGTCGGGCCTGGACCTGCAGGGCGCGCTCATGGAGAGCGCCAACCTCACCGGCACCCTGCTGGGCGGTGCCAACCTGTGCGACGCGGTGCTGGCCCACGCCACGCTGCAGTCGACGGTGCTGGTCGGCGCGCGCATGGACCGCGCCAATCTCGGCGCAGCGCAGGTCGTGCGTAGCGACTTCTCCAGCGCGAGCCTCGCGGGCACCGTGCTGCAGAAAGCCCGCGTGCAGGAAAGCCGGCTGCACGGCGCGCGCATCGACGGTATCCGCCTGGAGGACGCGACGCTCGTCGCCTGCGACCTGTCCGGCGTCCACAGCGAGGCGATGCTGGTGTTCCTGCGGCACGACCTGCGCGGCTGCAGCTTCGCCAGTGCCCGGCTGGCGCAGAGCACCTTCGTCGAGTGCGATCTGACGGGGGCCGACTTCGGCGATGCGGTGCTGACCAAGAGTGCATTCGTGACCGTGCGGGCGGCGGGGGCGAGCTTTCGCGGACTGCGCATCGAGTCCGGCTGCTTCGCCCAGGGCTGCGTGCTGGACGGGTGCGATTTCAGCGCGGCGGTGCTCCCGAACATCAGCTTCCGGGGTGCGCAGCTCGCTGGCGCCCGCTTCGTGGGCGCGCAACTGTCGGGCACCGACTTCAGCGACTGCGAGCTGTCGGGTGCCGACTTCGCGCAGGCCCGGCTGCCGGGCAGCCGCTTCGTGCGGGCCCGGCTGCACGACACGCGCATGGCCTCGAGCAACCTGATGAATGCGGTGCTCCAGCACGCCCGGCTGTCGCGCACCGACTTCAGCCACGCCAACCTGTTCCAGAGCGACTTCGCCCGCGTGCGGATCGAGCAGCACGGCCCGGGCTTCGACACCGCGCTGGTCACGCGCATGCGCACCTATCCGCGCCATCGCGCGGCGACGGGCACGGTGGAGGCGGCACATGGACAAGGCTGAGCTCCTGCGGCGGGTGCAGAGCGCCGAGCCGGTGCTGCAGCAGGACTTCTCGGGCATGGACCTGGCCGGCGCCGACCTGCGGGCCACGCTGTTCGACCGCTGCCGCTTCGCCGGCACGCGCATGGCCTCGGCCGACCTGTCCGCCAGCCAGTTCCTGGGCTGCCAGTTCGACCGCACCGACATGCCCGGCGTCGTCGTGCACAACACCACCTTCTCCGGCTGCCGCTTCGAGCGAGCGATCATGACGGGTGCCAGCCTGGCCAACGCCTGCTTCTTCGAGTGCGAGGTGCAGGGCCTGGCGGCGGCCCAGGTGCGTGTGGACTTCGCGACCTTCGCGAAGTGCAGGCTCGATCTGCTGCTGCTGACGCAGGCCACGCTCGAGAAGATGACCTGGTCCGATTGCGACACCGGCCAGATCGACCTGTCGGGCGCGACGCTCGAGCGATCGGTGCTGCTCGACTGCGACCTGCGGCGCGCGCGCCTGGGGGGCACCGCATTCATCCATGCCGTGCTGTCGCGCTCGAAGCTGGCCGGCCATCGTTTCACGGACCAGCGTTTCGTGAGCACGCAGTTCATCGGAGCCGACCTGAGCGGCTGCGATTTCTCGGGTGCGCAGGTCGGCCAGGTCAATTTCCAGCAGGCCCTGCTCCCGCAGGCACGCTTCGTCGACGCCCGGGCGCGCAACGCGATCTTCCTGGAGGCCGACCTGACGGCTGCCGGCTTCGAGGGCGCGGACCTGACGCAGGCGATCTTTGCCGGCGCGCGCGCGGGCGGCGCCCGCTTCGACGGCGCCAACCTCTACCAGACCAACTGGTCGGCCGCGGCGCTGCAGGACGCCAGCCTGGCGCGCTGCGACCTCACCTATGCCGACTTCTCGCACGCCGACCTGTCGCGCGCCGACCTGCGCGGGGCCACGCTGGCGCGGGCCAACCTGCACGGCGTCACCGACCCACAGGCGCAGTACACCGATCGCGCGCGGGCGCTGGACAGTGACCCCCACCTGCTGCAGGCCGAGCGCTGGCCGATGAACGCCGTGGCGTAGCCACCGACAACCCCTGAAGAGAGAGCACCACCATGGGCATTCGAGACGAGGATCTGATGCAGCTGTGTGCCGCGCCGATGCACGGCGTGGCCACCGTCACCGCGCTGGACGCGGCGAGCTTCACAGTGCAGACCGCGCAGGGGCCGCTGCCCGCACGCCGGGCTGCGAGCTGCCTGATGGTCCCGCAGGTGGGCGACCGGGTGTGGCTGGCGGGCGACCTGGCGCACGGGCTGTACATCACCGCGGTGCTGGAGCGCGCGGCGGCCGCAGGCTGCGAACTGCGCCTGCCACCGGACAGCGTGATGTCGCTGGCTGCTGGCACGCTGACGGTGCAGGCGCCTGCGTTGCGCGTGGTGGCGCGCGAGGCCACCGCAACCTTCGGCCGCGTGAAGCTGGTGGGCGACCTGCTGGAGTCCTTCTTCGACAAGGTCTCGCAGTTCTCGCGCTGGAGCCAGCGCGTGGTCGACGGCCCCGACCAGGTGCGCAGCCAGCACATCGACTGGCGCGCCGAGCGCACGCTGCAGCTGCAGGCGGAGCACCTGATCGCCAACGGTTCGCGTCTGGTGAAGGCCGACGGTGACCAGATCCACCTGGGTTGAGCCCGCAAGGAGACCACATCCATGTTCGCCAATTGCCAGATGATGGGCACCGACCTGGCCTTCCCGGACGTGTGCCTCACGCCCAGCCCGGCCGGCCCCGTGCCTATTCCCTACCCGAACATCGCCATGGGGCCGATGGCCATACCGAACGTGCCGACCATCCTGTTCATGGGCGCGCCCGCGCACAACATGGGCACGACGATCCCGATGACCAACGGCGACAACCCCGGCGTCGCCACCGGCGTCGCGTCGGGCATGGTGATGGGGCCGAGCCGGCACCTGACCGGCGCCTTCAGCGTGCTGCTCAAGGGCATGCCCGCCACACGCATGACGAGCGTGTCGCTGCAGAACAGCACCAACGCGCCGGGCTGCCGGCTGGTGCCCAGCCAGGTCAAGGTGTTGATGCTGGCCCCTTGAGAAGCGACGCGAGAGTGCTCCCATGATCCAGATTCAGGTACTGACCATCCGCGGTGCGCCGCCGCAGCGTGCCCTGCAGGCGCTTTTCGACCAGTCGGGCGGCACCATCGGGCGTGCCGACAGCAACACCCTGGTGCTCGACGACCCCGAGCGCACGGTGTCGCGGGTGCACGCGCAGGTGACGGTGCGGGACGGCCACTTCTTCGTCACCGACCGCGGCAGCAATCCCACCCAGATCAACGGGCGTCCGCTGGGCACCGGCGTCGAGGCGCCGCTCGCGCCGGGTGACCGGCTGGTGATGGGCAGCTTCGAACTCGTGGTGCAAGCGGCGCCGGCCATCGAGCAGACCATGATTCCGGGCCAGCTTGCCGCAGCAGGCGCACCGGGGGCCGACGACCCGTTTGCCGATCTGCTGGCGGGGTTGGGGCCGGCGCCTGCACCGGCTGCGACATCGCCCCGAGCGGCCGCTGCCGCCCCCGGTCCCCTGGCGTTCCCGGATCCGATGGGCAGTGGCAGGGGTGCTGGCGCACCGGGTGGTGGCGTCGATCCCTTCGCAGACCTGCTGGGTGCGGCGGCGGCGGCGCCGCCGACGGGCGGCGGCCTGCTCGACGACTTCTCCGACCTGGGCCTGCCGGCCGCTTCGGCGCCCACGGCCAGCGGCCAGCGCATCGACGAGCTTTTCGGGGGCGTCGAAGGTGGCCTCGGCGGCGATCCGCTCGCGCTGTCGCCGCTGGCGGATCCCTTGTTGCACCCGAACACCGCCGCTGGCGACGATCCCTTTGCCGCATTGGGGAAGGCGCCGACACCCGGCCAGGCACCGGTCGCGGACCACGTGCCGATCGGCCAGTTCGGCTACACGCCGCCGCGGGCCGTCACGCCGCCGGCGCCGGCCGCATCCGACGAGGCGCCGCTCTTCGACGACCAGACCGGCCAGCCGATCCGCATCGCGCGCGCGCCCGCGCAGGCATTGCGGCCTGCCGCAGCCGAGGCGGCACCGGCCCCCCGGCCGCCGCAGGCCGCGCCTGCTCCGGTTGTGGCGCCGTTCCCCGCCCTGCTGCCCGACGAGGACGCGTTCGCCGACCTGCTCGGCCCCGCGCTTGCCCCAACGCCGTCGACGCCGGCCGCACCGATTGCGCCGGCCGCCGTGCCGGTGGCGGCGCCCCCCGAGCGGGCCCCGCCGCCTCCCGCGGCGGTGCCGCAGGCTCCGGCGCCGGCCATGTCCCCTGCGCCGGGCGCGGGCGATGCCGAACTGCTCGCCGCCTTCCTGCGCGGCCTGGGCCCGGTCCATCAGGCCCCCACCACGCTGACGCCGGCGCTGATGGAACGCATCGGCGTGTTGCTGCGCGGCGCGACCGAGGGCACGCTGCAACTGCTGCTCACCCGCCAGGAGCTCAAGCGCGAGGTGCGGGCCGAGGTGACCATGATCGCGGCGCAGGCCAACAACCCGCTGAAGTTCTCGCCCACGGTCGATGTGGCGCTGGCCCACCTGCTGGGGCCCGGCGTGCGCGGCTTCATGCCGGCCGAGGCGGCGATGCGCGATGCCTACGACGACCTGCGCTCGCACCAGTTCGGCGTCATGGTCGGCATGCGCGCGGCCCTGGCAAACCTGATCGAGCGCTTCGGCCCCGACGAGCTGGAGAAGAAGATCGCGGCCAAGTCCGCACTGGACAGCCTGTTCGCCTCGGGGCGCAAGGCCCGGCTGTGGGACCAGTTCGTGGCGCTGTACGGCACCATCGCCGCCGAGGCCGAGGACGACTTCCACACGCTCTTCGGCAAGGCCTTCCTCGAGGCCTACGAGGAACAGATGGCGCGGCTGAAGGATGCCGGCGCGCCGGCATCCCGTTGAGCGGGGAAGGAGCAGGGCGTGGAAATCGAAATCGTCTCGCTCTCCAAGCAAGGGGGGCGCGAGTACAACGAGGACGTGCACGGCCACTGGCACAACGGGCACTTCGTCGCCTGCCTGGTGGCCGATGGTGCCGGCGGCCATGGCGGCGGCGACGTCGCCGCAGCCACCGCGCGCAGCAGCATCCTGGCCGGCTTCGCGGCGCTGCCCAGCCTGGACGAGGATGCGCTGCGCGAGCTGCTCGAGCGCGCCAACCTTGACGTCGTGGCCCGCCAGGCCGAGGGCGGCAAGCTGGCCAGCATGCGATCCACGGTGGTGCTGGCGGCGGTGGACCTGGAGCAGCACGCGCTGGTGTGGGCGCACACCGGCGACAGCCGGGCCTACCTGTTCCGCGGCGGCGCCATCGTCGCGCGCACGACCGACCACAGCCTGGTGCAGCAGATGGTGGCCAGTGGCATGCTCGACGACGAGGGCGCCCGCCTGCATCCCCAGCGCAACATGCTGCTGTCTGCGCTGGGCTCGGTGCAGGAGCCGCCCGAAATCACGGTGTCGGGCCGCATGCGCCTGGAGGTGGGCGACGTGCTGCTGCTGTGCTCCGACGGCGTGTGGGAACCCCTGGGCGACGAGTGGCTCATCGACACGCTGCATGCCGCCCGCACGGCGGCGCAGTGGACCGAGGAGCTCGACGCGCAGATCCAGGCCCAGGCCAAGCCGGGGCACGACAACTACACCGCGGTGGTGCTGTGGGTGCTGCGCGAGGACGAGGAATCGACCCGGCTGATGGCAGATCCCGGGTCAGCCGATCTGGAATAAAAAGTGCCTGCAGCGCCCGCCCAGCGGGCGCAAGCAGCTACAAAAAGAATAGCAAAAAACCCTTGATCAGAGGCGGACGAGTTCCACCCGCCTGTTCTTCGCGCGCCCCGCCTCGGAGTCGTTGGGCGCGATCGGCTCCGTCGCGCCGGCGCCGCGCGTGCCCAGGCGCCGCGGGTCGATGCCGGCCTTCACCAGCGCCGCGATCACCGCCACGCTGCGCCGCTGCGACAGGTCCTTGTTGTGGGCCTCGTTGCCCTGCCCGTCGGTGTGGCCGACCACCTGCAGCCGCAGTTGCGGATTGGCCCGCAGCAGCTTGGCCATCTCGTCCAGCGTCGGCTGGGACTCGGCGCGCAGCGCGTCCCGGTCGGTATCGAAGTGCAGGCCGTAGAGGTTGATGCGTCCTTGCTCGGCCAGGCCCCTCTGCATCGCGCCGGCGTCGACGAAGACGATGCGCCCGCTTTCCATCGGCTTGCTCTCGACCACGCGCACGAAGGCGTGGTTGCCGACCTCCGGGTTGTGCTCGGCGAGCGCGATGCTCGCGTGCACCGTGCCGCTGTCGGTGGTCTTGCGCGCGAGCAAGTAGCGCGCGCTCACGCCGAAATAGTTGCGCACGTAGTCGCCCCGCTTGCCCAGCCGGGGCCATTCGGGGTCGTCGAAAGCGAGCGCGAAGTCGTAGGGGGTGGTGGTGTCGCCCGAACCCGGTCGCTGCTGGTAGCAAGACGCGTTGGCGGTGCCGCAGCTGAAGAGCACCTCGAAGCCCTTGGACTTGAGGCTGCTCTCGTAGTTGCGAAGCACTTCCAGCGTGGAGCGCCCGGCGGGCAACTGGTAGTAGTAGAGCGTGACCTTGCCTTCGAGGCGGAGCAACTCGGGCTTGCCGCCGCCCCAGTTCTGAAACGGCTTCTGGATCAGGCCCACTTCATCGAAGGCATTGCTGCGGACCGCCTCGAGCACCGAGCCCTCATACCGGCCGACCAGCGGGTGGTCCTTGCCGGGCTCTGCGGCCCGCAGGCCGCCCGGCAGCCACAGGGCAGCGGAAAGGGCCATCATGGCGAGTCGCATGGCACGGGCGTCGTGGTGCATGGGGCGTGGGCGGAAAGCGGAGGCAGGCCGGCGGCGGCCCTGCCGGACCGTGTGACGGGATCCCGGAGCGCGGATGCGCACACCGCGCATCCGCGTCCGGTGGTGCGCTCAGGCGCCTCCGGTGGTGGGAACCGTCTGCGGTACGTACGTGTACTGGGCAGCGGTGCTCTTGTGGGTGCGTAATGCGGCGCGAAGTGCGGCGGGGACGTCCTGACGGTTCGGCAGGTTGCGGTAGTTGTCGATCCCCTGCTTGTTGCAGAAGTGGTTGCAGCCGCTGTTCAGCGCGTCGAGCGAGTAGCGCGAGTGGGTGATCGTGCTGAGCTGCCCTGGCCCGCGGAACGGATCGAAGATGCCGTCCTGCGTGGTGGGCGAGCCCTTTGCGGCGATCTGACTCTGGAAATGCACGATGTGGGACTGCGTGATGGGCCCGATGCGGCCATCGACGGCGATCGGGTCGGTCGCGTTCGGCGGCGGCTCGAAACCCACGTCCGTGAAGCCCATCAATTCGTAGTAGAAGATGCGCAGCAAGGCTTGCACCAGCATGACGTCGTCGCGGGCATTGGAGCCGATGCGGCCGACCGCCCAGTCCACGTTGTAGGCGGGAAAAGGCTGGCTCGACTGGGTGGTCAGCACGGCGGTGAATGCCATGGTGTTCTCCTGGACGGGATGGCCGTGCGCCTGATGTCGGGGCGGATCGCCCGGCCCGACGGCGCACGACCCATCGCCATCAGCGGGTGGTCGTTTCGGCCACGTTCCAGCCGAACTTGACCGCGCTGCCCAGGCCACCCTTGTCGTCCTGCGGCTTGTACTCGAACTCGATGTCCTTGAAGCTGCAGTTCACGCGTTCGTGGATGTCGCCGCCGGCCGAGGCGCCTGGGCGGCAATGCGTGATCAGCACTTCCTTCATCGTGACCTTGAGGTAGTCCTGCTGGCCTTCGCCGGCCTTGCGGGCGGTGACCTTGACTTCCTTGAAGTGCTTGCCGGAGACGCAGCTCTTGGCAAGCACCGGCGAGGCCTTGTCGTAGTGGTGCACGAAGTTGAAGGTGCCCGGCACCGCCTTGCCGCGGCCCGAGCCGCCGCCGCTGCCCTGCGAGGGCTGGCTGACGTCCCAGTCCCACGACAGGAGCTCGATCTCGCCCTTGTGGTCCTTGTGGACGGATTCGCCGTCGACGCCGTCGAACTTGATGTGGAAATCGGAACTCATGGCTGCTTCTCCTGGGTTGAACGATGAGGAAGGGTCGGTGGGTACCGTCTCCGGGCGGGTGGATGTCCGGCCACTGGATTCGGCTGCCTGTAGAACGATGAAACGCGTCGGTCTTTGAAAGACCGAACGGATTTATTTGCCGCCCTTGGCCGACGGCAGCTTGGAGACGAGCCGCAGCGACACGGTCAGGCCTTCGAGCTGGTAGTGCGGGCGCAGGAAGAACTTGGAGGTGTAGTAGCCCGGGTTGCCCTCGACTTCCTCGACCACCACTTCGGCCGCCGCCAGGGGCTTCTGCGCCTTGGTGATCTCGGACGAGTTGGCCGGATCGCCGTCGACGTAGTTCATGATCCACTTGTTGAGCCAGCGCTCCATCTCGGCGCGCTCCTTGAAGCTGCCGACCTTGTCGCGCACGATGCACTTGAGGTAGTGCGCGAAGCGGTTGCAGGCGAACAGGTAGGGCAGGCGCGCCGCCAGGTTGGCATTGGCGGTGGCGTCGGGGTCGTCGTATTCGGCCGGCTTGTGCAGCGACTGGGCGCCGATGAAGGCGGCGAAGTCGGAGTTCTTGCGGTGGATCAGCGACAGCAGGCCGGCCTTGGACAGCTCGGCCTCGCGGCGGTCGCTGATGGCGATCTCGGTCGGGCACTTCTGGTCCACGCCGCCGTCGTCGCTCGGGAAGGTGTGCAGCGGGAGGTTCTCCACCGCGCCGCCCGACTCGATGCCCCGGATGCGCGAGCCCCAGCCGTAGAGCTTGTACGAGCGGTTGATGTTGGTGGCCATCGCATAGGCCGCGTTGGCCCAGGCGTACTTGCTGTGGTCGGCGCCCGCCGTGTCTTCCTCGAAGTCGAATTCCTCGACCGGGTTGGTGTTGGCCCCGTAGGGTGTGCGCGCCAGGAAGCGCGGCATGCACAGGCCGAGGTACTTGGAGTCGTCGGACTCGCGCAGCGAGCGCCAGCCGGCGTACTCGGGCGTGAGGAAGATCTTCGTCAGATCGCGCGGGTTCGCCAGCTCCTGCCAGCTTTCCATCTGCATGAGCGAGGGGCTGGCGCCGGTGATGAAGGGCGCGTGCGCGGAGGCCGCGATCTTGGCCATCTCGCCCAGCATCTCCACGTCCGGCGGGCTTTGGTCGAAGTGGTAGTCGCCGACGATGGCGCCGAAGGGCTCCCCGCCGAACTGGCCGTACTCCTGCTCGTAGATCTTCTTGAACATCGGGCTCTGGTCCCAGGCCGCGCCCTTGAACTTCTTGAGGTTCTTGGCCAGCTCCTGCTTGGAGATGTCCATCACCCGGATCTTCAGGTGCTCGTCGGTCTCGGTGTTGTTCACCATGTAGTGCAGGCCGCGCCATGCACTCTCGAGCTTCTGGTACTCGGGGTGGTGGATGATCTTGTTGATCTGCTCGGTGAGCTTGGCGTCGATCGCGGCGATCATGGCCTCGATGGACTTGGTGACGTCCTTGCCGATGAGCTGCGTCTGGCTCAGCGCCTGTTGCGCGAGCGTCTGCACGGCCTGCTCGACGGCGCTCTTCGCCTCGTCGCTGCGGGGCTTGAATTCCTTCTGCAGCAGCGACGCGAAATCGCTGCCGGCGTACTCGACGTCTTTCAGAGGACTCTGCTGGAGTGCTTCTGCCATGGTGTTCTCTCCTCGGTGGCGGGTGATCAGGCGGCGCTGCCGTCTTCGGGCTTCTTGACGGACGCGAGCGACTGCAGCAGCGCCGGGTCGTCGAGCACCTTGGCCAGCAGCTCTTCCGCGCCGCCCTTGCCATCCATGTAGGTGACCAGGTTGCTCAGCTGGTTGCGCGCCTCGAGCAGCTTGTTGAGCGAGTCGACCTTGCGCGCCACGGCGGCCGGCGAGAAGTCGTCCATGCTCTCGAAGGTGAGCTCGACCTTCAGGTCGCCCTCGCCGGTGAGCGTGTTCTCGACCGCGAAGGCGGCGCGCGGCTTCATCGCCTTCATGCGGGCGTCGAAGTTGTCGACGTCGAACTCCAGGAACTTGCGATCGGCCACCGGCGCCAGCGGATCGGCCGGCTTGCCTGACAGGTCGGCCAGCACACCCATCACGAAGGGCAGCTGCACCTTCTTCTCGGCGCCGTACAACTCGACGTCGTACTCGATCTGCACGCGGGGCGCACGGTTCCGGGCGATGAATTTCTGACTGCTCTTGGACATGACGGCTCCTGGCGGACGGGTGAAGGTGGAGGGGGACGGAGCGCGCTGAGCGCGCTAGTCGGATTCGGAGGCTGCGCGAGCGCCCGTGACGTTCTCGATGGTGTTCATCGCGTCGGGAGCGAGGTTGGCAATGATGTCGAGGAAGCTCACGCCGATGAGCTTCTTGGCGCGCTCGATCAGCAGCGGCGCGGGGTTGCCGGGCTCGGCGCGCCTGAGGTAGTCGATGACGCGGTCGAGCAGCTGCAGCGCGTCCTGCCGGGTGGCGATTTCCCCGCGCATCGGCGTCGCCACGCCTTGACCGGCGCGGGCATCCGTCGTCGGCTCGGCGTCGACGCCATCGGCTTGGGGGTCAGCGGTGCCGGTGGCAGCCTGGACCGCCTGCTGCAGCACCTGGCCGATGCTGCGCAGGCGCGAGAAGTCGACGGCGTCGGAGCGGCCACTGCGTTCCACCAGGAGGTTCTGCAGGGCTGTCACGGCCGGCGCCACTGCGCGCAGGGCGGCTGCAGCATCGGGGTGGTCGGCCAGGATCTCTTCCAGTGCACCCTGCACCTGCGTCGGCGAGTAGCCCGCATCGCCCACCGGTGCCAGTGCGTTGCGGGCCACGGCGACGTCGCGCACGCGAAGCGGGCCGACGCTGCGCGAGTTGCCGATGAGCGCGTCGTACAGGTCGCGCGGCACCAGCGCTTCGTCCGACAGCGGCGCCAGTGCGTTGAGGCGCATCGTCGGGTCGTTGTCGTCGTCGGCGTCGAGCTGGGGGTGGATGCCGTCCCAATGGCGCTCGAGCAGGCCCGTCAGCAACTGCATGCCGAGCCCGAAACCGGCAATGCCCTGGCGGCGGGTGGACGTGCGCAGCAGCAGCACCGCGGGACGCACGTCCTTGCTACGGCGCAGCAGGTCCATGGCGTGCTCGCCCACCTGGGTCCAGTCGGGGTCGACCGCGGGGATCACGGTGTCGCCGAACTGCTGCTCGGGCTTGCCCAATGCCGCGGTTTCGGCGGCGGTGAATGCGGGGTCGTACTCCAGGTCGTCGCCACAGGGCGAAGCCTCGCTGATGGGCGCCTGCAATGCGTCGACGAGTTCGGGAGTGAGCATGTTGCCTGTTCGAATTCGCTGGTGATAATCAAAGATGCCCACCACAGGGTCAATGCAACGAAGGAAATAGCATGAGCGAGTTCGGCACCCACCATTCGTCCTATGGCCGCCGTTCCTTGATGGCGTGGATGGGTGCGGCCGTGGCAGGTGCGGCGGTCCTGCTCGCCGGGTGCGCCGCACCGCCGAAGCCGGTCGTGACTCCTGTGGCGCTGTCCCTGGTCGGCGCTGCCGATGTGAACCCCGATGCCCGCGGTCGCGCATCGCCCGTCACCGTCCGCGTCTACGCACTCAAGACCTCCGGCCCCTTCGATGGCGCCGACTTCTTCTCGCTGTACGAGAAGGACCAGGCCACGCTCGGTGCCGAGCTGGTGCAGCGCGAGGAAATGCTGTTGCGCCCCGGCGAAACCCGCAAGCTCGAGATGACGCTGCCGGCCGATGCCAAGGCCCTGGCCTTCATGGCGGCGTATCGTGACCTGGACCGTGCGCGCTGGCGCGAAGTGCGGCCTTTGGAGCCGGGCAAGCCGATCGGTCTCAATGTGGTGTTCGGGGCGCGGCAGATCCGCCTGGAGCCTGCGCCCCCGCCGCCCGCGCCCGCGAAGTGAGCGCGCCGCAGCACTTGATGTTCAGGGCTGCGGCCGGGCCAACCCCTGGTCCTCGGGAATCCAGCGGCCGAACAGGTCGTTGACAAAGGCGCCGTCCGGCCCCGAGGCGGTGAAACAGAGGGCATGCCACGGCAGCAGGCGGGAAGCGCCGTCAGCAAGGGCCATCTGCTCGGAAAGGCGCATCAGGCCGGGTTCCAGGGCCTGCATCGCCTCGACGAAGGCATGGACGTCGGCGCGTGCCGATGCCTCGTGCATCTGGGGCAGAAGACCCAGGCGCAAGGCCTGCAAGCGCAGCATCAACGGGTCGAACAGAAGATCGAGGGCCGGCAGGACCGAGCCGGACGACCGGGTGTCGGCCCGTATGCCGAGCGTGCGGGCGATCGCCTCCGGCGGCAGGGCTGCACGCACGGTCGCATAGCCCGGCAGGCGCTGCAGCCCGGTGACGATCACGTACACCGGCATGCGAACCCGCAGGCCCTGCACGGTCTCCTGGACGCGGCGGCACAGCAGTTCGAAGGTGGGGTGCGCCACGGATGGATCTGCCTGCAGCGCGGCGGTCGACACGCACAGCGCGACGCCGTCGAGCGGCAGGTGGGGCCGCAGTCGAGCCAGTTCGCGCAGCGCGCGCAGCCACAACGATTCCTGAGGCAGTGCGGGTGCGAGGGGAGGCGGGCACACCTCGATCGCTGCCAGCGAGTCCATGAGCCACCAGCGCCAGAAGATGTCGCCCTTGCCCACGCTTGGTGACGCCAGCGGCCCGGTGGGATGCGCCGTTGCGAGCAGGCCGGGCAGATCGGCCGTAGGGTCGCCTGCGAACAGGATCCAGGGATGCCGATGCGGTGGCGACTCCCGATCGGTCGCGCCGCACAAGGCGCGGCGCGCTTCCCGTGCCGCGGTGCGCAGGGCCCCCAGTGTCGCGGCAGAGGGCGGGGGATGGGTGCGCTCCCAGAGGCGGATGCGTGCCTCGAGGGCACGGCGTCGTGCGCAGCGGCCGGCGCCGAGGAGACTCCACCACAGAAGTCCCCATGCAGCCAGGCAGAGGGCCAGGGCCAGCCAGAAGGTGGTGGGGAGCGATCGCATCGTGTCTCAGCGCTCCACGGTCTGCAGAAACACATAGTCGGCGATCGTCCTCTCGCCCGATCGATCGGCGCCCAGGCGCTCGCGCAGCCGCAGCAGGTAGGCCGATGCGAGTTCGAAGGGCGGCGGCCCGGGCTCGGCGCCGATCTGGCCACGCGGCACCGCCACGGCGGTCACCAGCACCGTGCCGAACGGGGGACTCACGAGCCAGCTCGCCGGAACATCGGTGCCGAAACTGAGGGTCTGGCCCGGGACCGTATCGACCATCGGGGTGCCTTCGGACCGGAAGTGCAGCACGGCACCGTCGGCGGTGTAGTAGTCCACCCAAAGCTGTGCATCGTGTGCAGGTGCTTTCACCAGCACCCGCACCGCATCGCCTTCGCGCAGTTGGCCATCCCGTGCCGTTGGGGCGCTCACCTGCAGGCCGGTGCGGCCCTGCCGGTTGCGCGCCAGGTAGGGCTTGAGCATGGTCACGACTTCGCAGTACGGCCAGGGGCGAAGCTGCAGGTCGACGTCGGCCGTCGTGATGCCCGGCATCCGGCTCACGTCGCGCTGCACGCGGTCGATGTCTTCATGTTGCGGAACGAAGCCGCGCACGCGCGCGCTGCCGTGAGCGTCGACGGTCGCCGCCAGGTCAGCACACGCGTACGCCTGGAGCTGGCTTTCGAGATGCTCGCTCAGGCTCGACGTCGTGTCGACGCCCCGGCCCAGCAGCGCCGACAGCAGCAGGCCCAGCGGTACGAGCGCGAGCAGGGCCGCAGCGGTGCGCAGCATGGCGCGTTGCCGGTGCTGCGGGTCGCGCAGGCGAGAAGGCTCGATCGTCGGCGCCTGCGGCGGCACCAGCGGCGCGTCGCGCAGGGCGCGTACATCGATCGGTGCCAGCGGCAACTGCGCGGCGTGCAGGGCGATGAGTTTGGCGATCTCGCCGTCGCCGTGCTCCCGCTCGAAGTAGTACTGCCCCTTGAAGCCAAGGGCCAAGGCATACCAGTAGATCTCGCGCAGTTCGGCGTCCTCGCCTTTCAGGGCCGACAGGTGGTGGAAGAACTCGGTCTGCGCATTGGTCGAGTTGAAGAGCTGCATCTGCAGCGGCGCCGCACTGTCGGCCCAGCGAGGATGGCGCGCCATCAGCTCGTCGAACCAGGCCACCAGCGCGAAGCCGGCAGACTCGACCTGCCGCAGCGGCTTGCCTGCGGCCAGTGCACTGCTGCGCGCGCGATCGAGGAGCCGGCGCGCGCGTTGCTGTGCCTCGCCGCCCGTGAGCGGCGCTGCCTGCGCGGTCGCGGGTGCGTCCAGGACCAACCCGAAGGTGAAGACGGGCGCGTAGAAGTCGAAGAGCCGCGGCATGACGACCCGGCCGCTACCCAACGGCGGGGGCAATACCGGGCGATCCGTGCGCGCACCCACCCCGTCGGCTCCCGACCATGTCCACCCCCAATCAAGTGGAGCGCATTCTTGAAGTCGGCGCCTGGGCGCGCCATACCGCGGGGGAGCTATGCCGTTCGTGCAGCGCCGCCTGCCTTGCTGCCAGGCGCGTTCGCCGTTATCGTCAACGTCAGTCAGCGCGCGTGCCCACGCCCATCCAGCCATGAAAATCCTGATCGCCGATGACCACCGGCTCGTCATCGAGGCAGTCAAGACCAAGCTCTCCGAACTGCAGAGCGACATCGAATTCGTTCTCGCGATGAGCGTGGACGAGTTGTTCGCGGGCGCGGCCGACGATGTCGACCTGGCGCTGATCGACCTGAACATTCCCGGCGCCGAAGGCCACTCGCACATCGACGAGCTGCGCCGCCGCCATCCCGCCGTGCCGGTGATCGTGCTCTCGGGCTACGAAGACCCGGCGATCATGCGCGCCGTGCTCGAGCGCGGCGTGCTGGGCTTCATCCCCAAGGCCTATTCGCCCGACGTCATGCTCTCGGCTGTGCGGCTGGTGCTGGCCGGTGGCGTCTACGTGCCGCCGATGCTGCTGTCGGCCCTGCCTCCGGGCGTGGTGGCCGGCGTCGCGGCCGGCGGGGCGGCGTCTGCCGTGGCGGAGGGCGCCGCGCCCCGGATCGGTGGCGTGGGCTCACCCACCCTCGAGCACCTGCGCAAGGTGCTGACGGAGCGGCAGGTCGAGGTGCTGCAACTGCTCTCGCAGGGCAAGCCCAACAAGCTGATCGGCCGCAGCCTCGGCATCAGCGAAGGCACCGTGAAGATCCACCTGGCGGCCATCTTCCGCGCGCTCAACGTGCGCAACCGCACCGAGGCGGTGGTGGCCGCGCAGTCGCTCACCGAAGCCTGAGGGAGGCGTCCGGCCGCGCGAGAATCGCGGCATGACTTCCTCTGGCCCCACGCATCCGGCCCTCGACGCCTTCGATGCCGCCATCGTCGACCTCGATGGCACCATGGTCGATACCCTGGGCGACTTCGTCGCCGCGCTCAACGGCATGCTGGACGACCTGGGCCTGCCGCAGGTCACGCCCTCGGTGGTCGAGACGCGCGTGGGCAAGGGCTCCGAACACCTGATCCGCGCCGTGCTGCAGCATCTGCAGGCACCGCCGGACGAAGCGCTGTACGACCGCGCCTGGACCCGCTACCAGCACCACTACCTCGCCATCAACGGCCGGCATTCGCTGCTCTATGCCGGCGTGGCCGAAGGCCTGCAGGGCCTGTCGGCGCGCGGCCTGCGCTTGGCCTGCCTGACCAACAAGCCGCGCGCCTTCGCCCGGCCGTTGCTGGAGGCCAAGGGACTGGCGGGCTACTTCGACCACGTGTTCGGTGGCGACGATTTCGAGCGCAAGAAGCCCGATCCGCTCCCCCTGCTCAAGACCTGCGAGGCGCTGGGCACGGTGCCCGCGCGCACGCTGATGATCGGCGACTCCAGCAATGACGCACGCGCGGCGCGTGCCGCAGGCTGCCCGGTGGTGCTGGTCACCTACGGCTACAACCACGGCGAGCCGGTGCGCGGTGTGGACGCCGACGGCTTCGTCGACGCCATCAGCGACCTGCTGTCGTAGCGGCCTCGCCGGGCGCTATCCCTTGCCCAGCAGCGCGTCCTTGAGCTTCCAGTCGGCCGGCGCAGGCCCCAGCCAGATGCGCAGCAGCGCATTGAAGAAGGCCGGTTCCCGGATCGGCTCGCCCTGCGGCACGCCCTTGACCACGACCTGGCTGCCGGCGCCGGGCCACCAGTCGACGTAGAAGGTGTCGCCGGCCTTGAGCTGCTTCTGGTCCGCGAACATCTGCCCCATGCGCACGAGGCCGGGGATCAGCTGGGCCAGTTCGGCGCGTGGCGAGTTCTCCTCGACGCCCTTGGTGAAGAGCTTGCCCAACTCGTTGGCGTCGATGTCGCGCAGCATCGTGATCGAGATGCGCTTGGGCCCGGGCTGCGCGAGCACCTCCTCGACGGTCGACACCTTTCTGCCGAGGTAGAGCCCAGCCGCATAGACCTTGAAGACGGCCTTGTAGCGCACGCCGGCACCGTTGAGTTCGAGGCGCTGGCCGCGCACGTCCAGGCTGTCGTCGTACCTGATGCCTGCCACGTCGACGGGCGCCGCCGTGGCGACGAGGGCGAACAGGAGCATGAGGCCACTGAGCGCGGCGCGACATGAAGGGAAGGTGGCCAAGGAGTTCTCCGGGTGAAGCAAGCCCCCTGTGACATTTTGTTATGGCGCGGATTGTGCCAACCGGTACGGCACCGGCTGCCCGGGCAAATCCGGACCCGTGCGTGCAGGACGGCGCGGCGCGCTGGGCTACACTCGCCGCTCCATGTTTGTTCATCACGTCATCCAGACAGGTCGCGGGAGCCGGGGAGCCTGGCCCTGGCGTACGCCAGCGACTTTGACTGCCTGAAGCACGGCCGCTGCCGTGCGCTGACTGATGGCACGGCGCCCGCCGTGCACCCGAGGTTCGCCGCCGCTGCGAATCGCCCGTGAATGAACGCCTGCGCCTGAACACCCCGTGGCGCCGGCCCATGGAGACCCCGTGATCACCGAACTCGAATTCAAGAGCCTCAGCGCCCAGGGCTACAACCGCATCCCGCTGATGCTTGAGGCCTTTGCGGACCTCGAAACCCCGCTTTCCCTCTACCTCAAGCTGGCACACACCCAGGGCGGCGGCCGGCATTCCTTCTTGCTCGAATCCGTCGTCGGCGGCGAGCGCTTCGGCCGCTACTCCTTCATCGGCCTGCCGGCGCGCACGCTGCTGCGCGCACGCGGCTTCGGGGCCGAGGCGCGCACCGAGGTCGTCACTGACGGCCAGGTCGTCGAGACGGCCGAAGGCAACCCGCTGGATTTCATCGAGGCCTACCAGCGGCGCTTCAAGGTCGCCCTGTCGCCCGGGCTGCCGCGCTTCTGCGGCGGCCTGGCCGGCTACTTCGGCTACGACGCGGTGCGCTACATCGAGAAGAAGCTGGAGGCCAGTTGCCCGCCCGACACGCTGGGCTGCCCGGACATCCTGCTGCTGCAGTGCGAGGAACTGGCGGTCATCGACAACCTCTCGGGCAAGCTGTACCTCATCGTGTACGCCGACCCGAAGCAGCCCGAGGCGTACCCCAACGGCAAGCGCCGCCTGCGCGAGCTGAAGGACAAGCTCAGGTACTCGGTCAGCGCGCCGATCGTGAAGCCCACGCAGGCGCACCCGCCCGAGCGCCCCTTCGCCAAGGCCGACTACCTGGCCGCCGTCGAGCGCGCCAAGGAACTGATCGCTGCCGGCGACTTCATGCAGGTGCAGGTGGGCCAGCGCATCAGCAAGCGCTACACCGAATCGCCGCTGTCGCTGTACCGGGCGCTGCGCTCGCTCAACCCGTCGCCCTACATGTACTACTACGACATGGGGGACCACCATGTCGTCGGTGCGTCGCCGGAGATCCTGGTGCGGCAGGAACACACCCCCGAGGGTGAACAGAAAATCACCATTCGCCCGCTGGCCGGCACGCGGCCGCGCGGCGCCTCGATCGAGTTGGACAAGGCGGCCGAGGTCGAACTGGTGAACGACCCCAAGGAGCGCGCCGAACATGTGATGCTGATCGACCTGGCGCGCAATGACATCGGCCGCATCGCCAAGATCGGCACCGTGAAGGTGACCGAAGCCTTTGCGGTGGAGCGCTACAGCCATGTGATGCACATCGTGAGCAACGTCGAAGGCATCCTGAAGGACGGCATGACCGCCATCGACGTGCTCAAGGCCACCTTCCCGGCCGGCACGCTGACCGGCGCGCCCAAGGTGCACGCGATGGAACTGATCGACCAGCTGGAGCCCACCAAGCGCGGCCTGTACGGCGGGGCCTGCGGCTACATCAGCTATGCCGGCGACATGGACGTCGCCATCGCCATCCGCACCGGCGTCGTCAAGGACCAGATGCTGCACGTGCAGGCCGCGGCGGGCGTCGTGGCCGATTCGGTGCCCGAGATGGAATGGAAGGAAACCGAAGCCAAGGCGCGCGCGCTGCTGCGGGCGGCGGAGTTGGTGGAGGAGGGGCTGGAATGAGCGGCCTGGAATACGGGAGCGGACTCCCGGACGCAGAGGACGCAAAGGTTCCGCAGAGGACGCAGAAGGAACAGCCAAGAATCGAGAATGATTGCTCGCACGCGATCATCGGTGCAGCGGTCGAGGTTCAGCGGGTGCTGGGTGTGGGCTTGTTGGAAAGCGCGTACGCAGCGGCGATGCAGATCGAACTGGCCGAGCGCGGCCTGGCGTTCCAGCGCGAAGTGCCCGTGCGCGCGAGCTACAAGGGCATCGCCTTGGGCGAGGCATACCGCGCCGACTTCGTCGTCGAGCGGTCGGTCATTCTTGAACTCAAAGCGGTCGAGGCCTTTCACGACCTGCATCGTGCGCAGTTGCTGTCGTACCTGCGCCTGGCCGGCCTCAAGCTCGGCCTGCTCATCAACTTCCATGCCTTCCCAGTCGTCAAAGGCATCCACCGGATCGTCAACAAGCTATGAATTCATTTCTGAATTCCTTTTGCGTCCTCTGCGGAACCTTTGCGTCCTCTGCGTCCGGAAGTCCGCTTCCAGGAGACCTCGCATGACCCGAGTCCTCATGATCGACAACTACGACTCCTTCACCTTCAACATCGTCCAGTACCTGGGCGAACTGGGGGCGGAGGTGGAGACGGTGCGCAACGACGAGCTCACGCTGGAGGACGTCGGCGCACGCATCGACGCGGGCGTGACGCGGCTGGTGGTGTCGCCCGGTCCCTGCTCGCCGGCCGAGGCGGGCGTGTCGGTGCCGGCGATCCGCGCCTTCGCGGGCAAGCTGCCGATCCTGGGCGTGTGCCTGGGACACCAGTCGATCGGCGCGGCCTTCGGCGGCACCATCGTGCGGGCGCAACAGCTCATGCACGGCAAGGTCAGCGAGATCACGACCACGCGCGAGGGCGTGTTCGCCGGCCTGCCCGAGCGCTTCACCGTCAACCGCTACCACTCGCTGGCCATCGAGCGCGCCACCTGCCCGAAGGAACTGGCGCTCACCGCCTGGACCGACGACGGCGAGATCATGGGCGTGCGCCACACCGGCTTCGCGCACGACGTGCGCATCGAAGGCGTGCAGTTCCACCCCGAGTCGATCCTGACCGAGCACGGCCATGCCATGCTCCGCAATTTCCTGTCCTGACGGCCGTGCGGCGTTGCTATGAAATTCATAGCTGCTCGCGTAGGCTGGACGGGCGTTGGAGGCCTTTTTAATGCATGAATCCCTGGTCGACCTGCGCAGCGACACCGTGACGCAGCCCACGCCCGCGATGCGCGCTGCCATGATGGCCGCGCCGCTGGGCGACGACGTCTTCGGCGCCGACCCGACGGTCAACGCGCTGCAGGAGCGCATCGCCGCGCTGCTGGGCTTCGAGGCGGCGCTCTTCGTGCCCACCGGCACGCAGAGCAACCTGTGCGGCATCCTGGCGCACTGCGGCCGCGGCGACGAGTACATCGTCGGCCAGCAGCAGCACTGCTACCGCTGGGAAGGCGGCGGCGCGGCGGTCTTCGGCAGCGTGCAGCCGCAGCCGCTGGACCACGCGCCCGACGGCACGCTGCCGCTGGCGCAGATCGAGGCGGCCATCAAGCCCGACGACGCGCACTTCGCACGCACCCGGCTGCTGGCGCTGGAGAACACGCTGGGCGGCAAGGTGCTGCCGATGGACTGGCTGCGCGATGCGACGGCGCTCGCGCGCAAGCACGGCCTCGCGACGCATCTGGACGGCGCGCGGCTGTTCAATGCGGCGGTGGCGCAGTCGCAGCAGTCCAAGCCCGTTCGGCCTGAGCCTGTCGAAGGCCTTGCCCCGGCTTCGACAAGCTCAGCCCGAACGGATCTCGTCTTCGAAGAAGCCCGCCGCATCGCCGGCCACTTCGACAGCGTCTCCGTCTGCTTCAGCAAGGGCCTGGGCGCGCCGGTGGGCTCGGCGCTGGTGGGCAGCCGCGAGTTCATCGCGCGTGCGCACCGCATCCGCAAGATGGCCGGCGGTGGCATGCGCCAGGCCGGCCTGCTGGCAGCCGCGGCGCTGCATGCGCTGGACCACCACGTCGAACGCCTGGCCGAGGACCATGCGCTCGCGCGTCGGCTGGCCCAGGGGCTGGCCGCCATCCCGGGACTGCGCGTGGAAGCGCCGCAGACCAACATCGTCTTCGTCGACCTGGAGGGTGAGGCGGCCGCACGCGGCGCGGGGCTCATCGATCACCTGAAGGCGCAGGGCATCCTGGCCACCGGCCTGTACCGCCTGCGCTTCGTCACGCACCTGGACGTCGACGCCGCGGGCGTGGACCGGGCCGTCGCCGCCGTGCGCGGGTTCTTCGCTCAGGCCTGAGCCGCCGGACCGCGCCATGCCCGACGCCCAGCACCTGCTGTTCTTCATCGGCGCCGGCCTGCTGCTCAACCTGACGCCGGGGCCGGACGTGTTCTTCATCGTCAGCCACGCGCTGCGCGGCGGCGCCCGGCGGGGACTGGTCGCGGCACTGGGGATCGCGGCGGGTTGCTGCGTGCACGTGGTGGCGGCGGCCGTCGGCGTGAGCGCGCTGGTCGCGGCGTCGGCCACGGCCTTTTCGGTGCTCAAGTGGGTGGGCGCGGCCTACCTGGTCTATGTGGGCATCACGATGCTGTTCGCACGACAGCCGACGGATGCTCCTGATTTGATAGCTGCTCGCGCAGATGGGATGGGCGCTGCAGGCCGATTCGGCTCTGAAGCGTCGGCGCGTGCCGTGTTTCGCCGCGGCTTCCTGACGAACGTGCTGAACCCCAAGGTGGCGCTGTTCTTCCTGGCCTTCGTGCCGCAGTTCATCGCCGCCGGCACGCCGCACGCCTGGGCCGTGTTCCTTGCGCTGGGGCTGCTGTTCACCGTCAACGGCTTCGCCGTGTGCGCCGGCTGGGCGCTGGCTGCGGCCTGGGCGGCGCGGCGCGCGGGCTTCATGCGGCGTGGCATGCAGGTCATGGAGCGCGTCGCGGGCGCCGTGTTCATCGCCTTCGGCGTGCGCCTGGCCTTCACCGACAGCCCGGCGGTGCCCTGAGCGCGCACCGCACCGCCGAGACCCCCATTCAAGGAGAGAGACCCATGATCACCCCCCAGGAAGCGCTGCAGCGCACCATCGAGCACCGCGAGATCTTCCACGACGAGATGCTGCACCTGATGCGCCTCATCATGAAGGGCGAGATCTCGCCGCTCATGGTCGCCGCCATCACCACCGGCCTGCGCGTGAAGAAGGAAACCATCGGCGAGATCACTGCCGCCGCGCAGGTGATGCGCGAGCTCTCGGCCCGCGTGCACGTGGCCGACAAGACGCATCTGGTCGACGTCGTGGGCACCGGCGGCGACGGCTCGCACACCTTCAACATCAGCACCTGCTCGATGTTCGTGGCCGCCGCCGCCGGTGCGCGCGTGGCCAAGCACGGCGGGCGCAGCGTGTCGAGCAAATCGGGCAGCGCCGACGTGCTGGAGGCGCTGGGCGTGAGCCTGCAGCGCACGCCCGAGCAGATCGCCGACACCATCGCACGGGTGGGCATCGGCTTCATGTTCGCGCCCAACCACCACCCGGCCATGAAGAACGTGGCGCCGGTGCGCAAGGAGATGGGCGTCAAGACCTTCTTCAACATCCTCGGCCCACTCACCAACCCGGCCGATGCGCCCAACATCCTCATGGGCGTGTTCCACCCCGACCTGGTCGGCATCCAGGTGCGTGCGCTGCAGCGGCTGGGCGCCGAGCACGCGCTCGTGGTCTACGGCCGCGACGGCATGGACGAGGTCTCGCTCGGCGCGGCCACGCTCGTGGGCGAACTGAAGAACGGCGAGATCCGCGAGTACGAGATCCACCCCGAGGACTTCGGCCTGCAGATGGTGAGCAACCGCAGCCTGCGGGTGGAGACGCCCGAGCAGTCGAAGGCCATGCTGGTCGGCGTGCTCGACGGCGAAGGCGGTGCGCCGCGCGACATCGTGCTGCTCAATGCCGGTGCGACGCTGTATGCGGCCAACGTGGTCGACGCCATCGGCATCGGCATCGAGAAGGCGCGCGAGGCCATCGACTCGGGCGCGGCCAAGGCCAAGCTGGGGCAGCTGGTGGCTGCCACCGCGGCGGCCTGAGCGGCGCAGGGAGAATCGACCCATGTCCGACATCCTGAACAAGATCGTTGCCGTCAAGCACGAGGAAGTGGCCGCGGCGAAGAAGCGCAGCTCGCTGGAGGCGATCCGCTTCGACGCGGAGAGCCGCGTGCTCACGCGCGACTTCGTGGGCGCGATGCGCGCCAAGATCGCCGCCGGGCACGCCGCGGTGATCGCCGAGATCAAGAAGGCCAGCCCCAGCAAGGGCGTGATCCGCGAGGGCGAGTTCATTCCCGCCGACCTGGCGCAGAGCTATGCCGAGGGTGATGGCGACATCAGCGCCGCGTGCCTGTCGGTGCTCACGGACAAGCAGTTCTTTCAGGGCAGCATCGACTACCTCAAGCAGGCCCGCGCCTCGTGCGAGCTGCCGGTGCTGCGCAAGGACTTCATGGTCGACGCCTGGCAGATCTACGAGTCGCGTGCGATCGGCGCCGACTGCGTGCTGCTCATCGCCGCCTGCCTGGACGACTCGCAGATGAAGGACTTCGAGGCCATCGCGACGGGCCTGGGCATGGCGGTGCTGGTCGAGGTGCACGACGCGGCCGAGATGGAGCGCGCGCTGAAGCTCAAGACGCCGCTGATCGGCGTGAACAACCGCGACCTGCGCAACTTCGAGGTCTCGATCCAGACCACGATCGACCTGAAGGCAGCCGTGCCGGCCGACCGGCTGCTGGTGACCGAGTCGGGCATCGCCACGCGCGAGGACGTGAAGACGCTGCGCGACGCCGGCGTCGACGCCTTCCTGGTGGGCGAAAGCTTCATGCGTGCGCCGGAGCCGGGCGAGGCGCTGGCGAAGCTGTTCGCCTGAAGCAGGGTGGTGCTATGAATTTCGTAGCTGCCTGCGCAGATGGGGCGGGTGCTGGAGGCCGATTTCATGCCTGAATCTCGCGTCACCCAACTGCAGTCCGCCGACCCGGCCGACTGGCCCGTGGCGCCCGGCTGGCAGCCGCTGGTCGACGAGTTCTTCGGCTCGGCGGTGGGGCAGAAGCTGCTGGGTTTCCTGGGCGAGCGATTGACGGCCGGCGCCAGCATCTTCCCGCCGCAGCCGCTGCGTGCGCTGGAACTGACGCCGCCCGAGGCGGTGCGCGTCGTCATCCTCGGCCAGGACCCGTACCACGGGCGCGGCCAGGCCGAGGGGCTGGCCTTTTCCGTGGCGCCGGGCGTGGCGCTGCCGCCTTCGCTGCGCAACATCTTCAAGGAGCTGGAGCGCGACCTGGGCACACCGCCGCCGCGCTTTCCCGAGCCGGGCGGCAGCCTGGTGAAGTGGGCGAAGAGCGGCGTGCTGCTGCTCAACACCTGCCTCACGGTGGAGGAGGGCCAGGCGGCCAGCCACTCCGGCAAGGGCTGGGAGGTGCTGACCGATGCGGTCATCCGCCACGTGGCCGAGGGCCCGCGGCCCGTGGTCTTCATGCTCTGGGGTGCACACGCGCAGGGCAAGCGTGGCTTCATCGACGGCCAGCGGCACAAGCTGCTGATGTCGAACCATCCCTCGCCGCTGTCGGCCTTGAAGCCTCCCGTGCCCTTCATCGGCAACGGGCACTTCGGGCAGGCGCGCGCCTGGCGAGAGGCGCAGCAGCAGGCGCTGGTGCGCGAGGCGCCGTCCGATCCAGCGGGTTGACGACACCGACTGCTATCGTTTCGATAGCTGTCCGCGCAAGCCCTATGCGCGCTTCGACTGCTTTTCGTTCGCAGCCGGGGTGAGCGGGGACAGCGGCGTGGTCACGGTGCCGGCCACGTAGTCCTGCTGGATGTCGATGGTGCTGTGGCGGCCCAGGGCGTCGAAGTTCTGCGCCAGCCAGTCGCTGGCGGCGGCGCGGCCGCTTTCGAACAGCGCCTCGATCATGCGGATGTCGGCCGACATCTTGCTGGCGGCCGACAGCGGCGCGTGGCTGGCGCTGTCGACGTCGATGCGGTGCAACAGCAGCTTGCGGTACTGGCTGCCTTCCTGCAGCCGGCCGTCGGCCAGCAGCTGGTTGATGAAGTCGATGCTGCGCATCTGGGACAGCAGGCTGGCGTTGAAGGCCAGCTCCGTCATGCGCTGCTCGATCTCGAAGGGCGTGCGGGGGGTCTCCACGCGTGCCAGCGGGTTGAGCTGCACCAGCACGATGTCGGCGCTGCGGCAGCGGTCGATCAGTGGCAGCAGCGCGGGGTTGGCGGAGTAGCCGCCGTCCCAGTAGGGCTCGCCCTCGATCTCCACCGCCTGGAACATGGTGGGCAGGCAGGCCGAGGCCATCACGGCCGACAGCGTGAGCCGCTCGCCATGGAAGATCTCGGCGCGGCCGGTGCGCACCTGCGTCGCCGAGACGAAGACGCGGGGCGCCTCCAGCTCGGCCAGGGCGTCGAAGTCGATCTCCTGGTCCAGCAACTGGCGCAGCGGGTTGATGTCGAGCGGGTTGAAGTGGTAGGGCGACGCCCAGGGGTCCATGCCCAGCGTCGAGCGCAGGGCCGAGCCGTCGCCGAAGAGCAGGCGTGCGAACTGCTGGGCGATCGCGCCCGGCGCCCCGGCGCCGGCCACGCGGCGCCAGACGCGCTCCAGCGTCGCACGCGCGGCCGCCTGTGCAGCCGCGCGGTCGCCTCCCGCGGCGCGCGTCGTCGCGAAGCCATGGGCCAATGCCACTGCGTTGACCGCGCCGGCGCTGGCGCCGCTGATGCCTTCGAAGTCGAGGCGGCCGTCTTCGAGCAGGGCGTCCAGCACCCCCCAGGTGAAGGCGCCGTGCGAACCGCCGCCCTGCAGGGCGAGGTTCACCCGGCGGCGGGTGCGCTGTGCCGGCGCAGGAAGAGGCAAGGAAATCGGTTTCATCCGGGTAATTGTGCACTGCAGCAATAACATGCGGGTTAACCCTTGATTCGACAGGGTTGCTGCGCGCATGCCACGGGCGCCGATGACTTTGCATCCCGCACGCTCCGGGCAAGTGACGACCTCTTTCGGTCGTGCTATAGTTCGAGGTTCGCCGGAGAGGTGGCCGAGTGGTTAATGGCAGCAGACTGTAAATCTGCCCTCTTACGAGTACGCTGGTTCGAATCCAGCCCTCTCCACCAGCGATTGAATGGATTTGTCAGGCGCCTGAAAAACGAGCGCACGCGACGGTCCGGCATGTGCCGGGGCGTCACGATGCGGGAGTAGTTCAATGGTAGAACCCCAGCCTTCCAAGCTGATGACGCGGGTTCGATTCCCGTCTCCCGCTCCAGGCAAGTCCGTTGTCGATGGTCCAGGCAATGGTTTTCGTGTCGCCCTTGTGGCTCAGTGGTAGAGCACTCCCTTGGTAAGGGAGAGGTCGCGGGTCCGATTCCCGCCAAGGGCACCAAAGATTCAGGGAGAGCGCAGCAGCGCTGCCCTCCTTGTCGTGTGATCCAGTTATTTTTCGGAGTCGAAAAAATGGCAAAAGGCAAGTTCGAGCGCACCAAGCCGCACGTGAACGTGGGCACGATCGGTCACGTGGACCATGGCAAGACGACGCTGACGGCGGCGATCGCCACGGTGCTGTCGGCCAAGTTCGGCGGTGAGGCCAAGAAGTACGACGAAATCGACGCGGCGCCCGAAGAAAAGGCGCGCGGCATCACCATCAACACCGCCCACGTCGAGTACGAGACGCAGAACCGTCACTACGCCCACGTGGACTGCCCCGGCCACGCCGACTACGTCAAGAACATGATCACCGGTGCCGCCCAGATGGACGGCGCCATCCTGGTGTGCTCGGCTGCCGACGGCCCGATGCCCCAGACCCGTGAGCACATCCTGCTGGCCCGCCAGGTGGGCGTGCCCTACATCATCGTGTTCCTGAACAAGTGCGACATGGTCGACGACGCCGAGCTGCTCGAGCTGGTCGAAATGGAAGTGCGCGAGCTGCTGGACAAGTACGAATTCCCCGGCGACGACACCCCCATCATCCACGGCAGCGCCAAGCTCGCCCTGGAAGGCGACAAGGGCAAGCTGGGCGAAGAAGCCATCATGAAGCTGGCTGACGCGCTGGACACCTACATCCCCACGCCCGAGCGTGCGGTGGATGGTGCCTTCCTGATGCCCGTGGAAGACGTCTTCTCCATCTCCGGCCGCGGCACCGTGGTGACCGGCCGCGTGGAGCGTGGCGTGGTCAAGGTTGGCGAGGAAATCGAGATCGTGGGCATCCGCCCGACGCTCAAGACCACCTGCACCGGCGTGGAAATGTTCCGCAAGCTCCTGGACCAGGGCCAGGCCGGTGACAACGTCGGCATCCTGCTGCGCGGCACCAAGCGTGAAGAAGTCGAGCGCGGCCAGGTGCTGTGCAAGCCCGGCTCGATCAAGCCGCACACGCACTTCACCGCCGAGGTGTACGTGCTGAGCAAGGACGAAGGTGGCCGTCACACGCCGTTCTTCAACAACTACCGTCCGCAGTTCTACTTCCGCACGACCGACGTCACGGGCGCCATCGAGCTGCCCAAGGACAAGGAAATGGTCATGCCGGGCGACAACGTGTCGATCACCGTCAAGCTGATCGCGCCGATCGCCATGGAAGAGGGCCTGCGCTTTGCCATCCGTGAAGGCGGCCGCACCGTCGGCGCCGGCGTCGTGGCCAAGATCATCGAATAAGGACGGGCATCATGGCCACCAAGCAGAAGATCCGCATCCGCCTGAAGGCGTTCGACTACAAGCTCATCGACCAGTCGGCCGCCGAGATCGTGGACACCGCCAAGCGCACGGGCGCCATCGTCAAGGGCCCGGTGCCCCTGCCGACGCGCATGAAGCGTTTCGACATCCTGCGTTCGCCGCACGTCAACAAGACCAGCCGCGATCAGCTCGAGATCCGTACGCACCAGCGTCTGATGGACATCGTCGATCCCACCGACAAGACCGTGGACGCGCTGATGAAGCTCGACCTGCCGGCCGGCGTGGACGTCGAGATCAAGCTCCAGTAACCGCTGCGAGCCGGCCCGCGGGGCCGAACCGAAGCCCGGCTGTTCATGCGGCCGGGCTTTTTTTGTGGCCTTGCATCCCGCGTCCCGGCTGTTGCGTCAAGGATGCTTGCACAAAAAGACGGCAGCGCAGTAGAATCGTGGGCTCTGCCGTTTTTGCGGCCGCTTTGCGCTTTCGTTTTGAATGCCGCAGGCGGGTGCAGTCGACGGAGTCCTTATCAACCTTCTTTCGCTGGGTTCGCACGGCGCAGGCCGCGAAACCCGAACGCTGTCGCCAATTGAAGTGGCAGCGGCGAGAGTTTTGGAGAAACAACATGAGTCAAAGCAACTCCCTCGGGTTGCTGGGCCGCAAGGTGGGCATGATGCGCCTCTTCACCGACGACGGGGACGCAGTGCCCGTCACGGTGGTGGACGTGTCCAACAACCGCGTGACCCAGGTCAAGACCCAAGAGATCGACGGCTACGTCGCCCTGCAGGTGACGTTCGGTGCGCGCAAGGCATCGCGCGTGACCAAGCCGCAGGCGGGTCACTTGGCCAAGGCCGGCGTCGAAGCCGGCGAAATCATCCGTGAATTCCGCGTCACCGCCGAAACGGCTGCCCAGCACAAGGCCGGCGCCGTGATCGCCGCGCAAGGCGTCTTTGCCGTGGGCCAGAAGGTCGACGTGCAGGGCACCTCGATCGGCAAGGGCTTCGCGGGCACCATCAAGCGCCACAACTTCAGCTCGCAGCGCGCGTCGCACGGCAACAGCCGTTCGCACAACGTGCCGGGCTCGATCGGCATGGCGCAGGACCCCGGCCGGATCTTCCCCGGCAAGAAGATGACCGGCCACATGGGCGACGAAACCGTCACGACCCAGAACCTCGACGTGATCCGCGTCGACGAGGCCCGCCAGCTGTTGATGATCCGCGGTGCGATCCCGGGCTCCAAGGGTGGCTTCGTCACCGTGCGTCCCGCCGTCAAGGCCAAGCCGCAAGCGGCCGAAGGAGCGAAGTAATGCAACTCGAACTCCTGAATGAGCAGGGCCAGGCCGCGTCGAAGTACGACGCGCCCGAGACCGTGTTCGGTCGTGACTACAACGAAGACCTGGTCCACCAGATCGTCGTCGCCTACCAGGCCAACGCGCGCCAGGGCACCCGTGCCCAGAAGGACCGCGAGCAGGTCAAGCACTCGACCAAGAAGCCGTTCAAGCAAAAGGGAACGGGCCGCGCCCGTGCCGGTATGACGTCCTCGCCGCTGTGGCGTGGGGGCGGCCGGATCTTCCCGAACATGCCGGACGAGAACTTCACCCAGAAGATCAACAAGAAGATGTATCGCGCCGGCATGGCGTCCATCTTCTCGCAGCTCGCCCGCGAAGGCCGCCTGGCCGTGGTCGATTCGATCAAGGTCGACTCGCCCAAGACCAAGGCGCTGGCTGCCAAGTTCAAGGCGATGAACCTCGAGTCGGTGCTTGTGATCGCCGAAGAAGTCGACGAGAACCTGTACCTCGCCTCTCGCAACCTGGCCAACGTTCTGGTGGTCGAGCCGCGTTACGCCGACCCCGTGTCGCTGGTGCACTACAAGAAGGTGCTGGTGACCAAGGGTGCGGTCGACAAGCTCAAGGAGATGTTCGCATGAGCCGCGTGAACCCCACCCCCGCTCAGCGTGAATTCGACGAAGGCCGCCTCATGAGCGTGCTGGTCGCCCCGATCGTGTCCGAAAAGGCCACGATGGTCGGCGAGAAGTCGAATGCCGTGACTTTCAAGGTGCTGCAGGACGCCACCAAGCCCGAGATCAAGGCGGCCGTTGAACTGATGTTCAAGGTCGAGGTCAAGGGTGTGTCCGTGGCCAACATCAAGGGCAAGACCAAGCGCTTCGGTCGTTCGGTGGGCCGCCGCGACAACGTTCGCAAGGCCTACGTGACGCTCAAGCCCGGTCAGGAGCTCAATCTCGTTTCGGAGGCCGCGTAATCATGGCCGTCATCAAGCTCAAGCCGACCACCCCGGGTCAGCGCGGTACCGTCAAGATCTCGCGCGATCACCTGCACAAGGGTGAAGGTTACGCGCCGCTGCTGGAACCCCAGTTCCAGAAGGCCGGCCGCAACAACAACGGCCACATCACCACCCGTCACAAGGGCGGTGGCCACAAGCACCACTATCGCGTGGTGGACTTCAAGCGCAACAAGGACGGCATCCCGGCCAAGGTCGAACGCATCGAGTACGACCCGAACCGTTCCGCCCACATCGCGCTGGTGTGCTACGCCGACGGCGAGCGCCGCTACATCATCGCCCCGCGCGGTGTCGAAGCGGGCGCAACGCTGCTGAGCGGTTCGGAAGCCCCGATCCGCGCCGGCAACACGCTGCCGATCCGCAACATCCCCGTGGGTTCGACCATCCACGCGATCGAACTGCAGCCCGGCAAGGGTGCGCAGGTTGCGCGTTCGGCCGGCGCCTCGGCGACGCTGCTGGCCCGCGAAGGCGTCTACGCCCAGGTGCGCATGCGCTCGGGCGAAGTGCGCAAGATCCACATCGAGTGCCGCGCCACCATCGGTGAAGTGGCCAACGAAGAGCACAGCCTGCGCCAATACGGCAAGGCCGGCGCCACGCGCCATCGCGGTATCCGCCCGACCGTTCGCGGCGTGGTGATGAACCCGGTGGACCACCCGCATGGTGGTGGCGAAGGCAAGACCGGCGAAGGCCGCCACCCTGTCGATCCGTGGGGCAACCTGACCAAGGGTTATCGCACCCGCAACAACAAGCGCACGCAGGTCTTCATCGTGTCGCGTCGCAAGAAGTAAGGGACAGCCATGACTCGCTCTCTCAAAAAAGGTCCCTTCGTCGACCACCACCTCGTCGCCAAGGTCGACAAGGCGGTGACGAACAAGGACAAGAAGCCGATCAAGACCTGGTCGCGCCGTTCGATGGTGCTGCCCGAGTTCATCGGCCTCACCATCGCCGTGCACAACGGCAAGCAACACGTGCCCGTGTACGTCACCGACCAGATGGTCGGCCACAAGCTCGGCGAATTTGCGCTCACGCGCACGTTCAAGGGGCACCCCGCGGACAAGAAAGTCCAGAAGAAGTAAGGAGCAGAGAACATGTCTGAAACACGTGCAGTTCTCCGCGGCGTCCGCCTGTCGGTGGACAAGGGCCGCCTCGTTGCCGATCTGATCCGCGGCAAGAAGGTCGACCAGGCGCTGAACATCCTGCAGTTCACGCAGAAGAAGGCCGCCGTCATCGTCAAGAAGGTGCTCGAGTCGGCCATCGCCAACGCCGAGCACAACGACGGCGCCGACATCGACGACCTCCGCGTCAAGACCATCTATGTCGAGCAAGGCGCCACGCTCAAGCGTTTCACCGCGCGCGCCAAGGGCCGCGGCAACCGCATCAGCAAGCCCACGTGCCATGTGTACGTGACGGTCGGCAACTAAGGTCTGGAAGAAACATGGGACAGAAAATCCACCCGACCGGCTTCCGCCTCGCGGTCAGCCGCAACTGGGCCAGCCGCTGGTACGCCAACAACCGCGACTTCGCGGGCATGCTGGCCGAAGACATCAAGGTGCGTGAGTACCTGAAGAAGAAGCTCAAGAACGCGTCCGTGTCGCGCGTGCTGATCGAGCGCCCCGCCAAGAACGCCCGCATCACCATCTACTCGGCACGTCCGGGCGTGGTGATCGGCAAGAAGGGCGAGGACATCGAGAACCTGAAGAAGGAACTCGGCAAGCAGCTCGGCGTGCCCGTTGCCGTGAACATCGAGGAAGTGCGCAAGCCCGAAGTCGATGCCCAGCTGATCGCCGACAGCATCACGCAACAGCTCGAAAAGCGGATCATGTTCCGCCGTGCGATGAAGCGTGCGATGCAGAACGCCATGCGCCTGGGTGCCCAGGGCATCAAGATCATGTCGGCCGGCCGCCTGAACGGCATCGAGATCGCGCGCACCGAGTGGTACCGCGAAGGCCGCGTGCCGCTGCACACCCTGCGCGCCGACATCGACTACGGCACGTCCGAAGCCAAGACCACCTACGGCGTCATCGGCGTCAAGGTCTGGGTCTACAAGGGCGACACGCTGGGCCGCAACGACGCTCCCTCGCTGGACAGCACCCCGCGTCCGGAAGGCGAAGAGCGCCGTGGTCCGCGCGGCCCGCGCCGTGACGGCCGTCCCGGTGGCAACGACCGCCGTGGCGGTCCGCGATCGGGCGGTCCCGGTGCCCGTGGCCCGCTGGGCGGCAATGCCGCTCCCGCCGACGGCAGCGACAAGCCCGCAGAAGCCACCGGTGCAGCCGGTGACAAGCCCGCCGTTAAGCGCGTCCGCAAAGCCGCGCCCGCTGCAGCAGCGGACGGCGCCCCGAAGACCGAGTAACTCGAACAACCGGTCTGAGAAAGACGGAGAAATCAAATGCTGCAACCTGCACGCAGAAAGTTCCGCAAGGAACAGAAAGGCCGCAACACCGGCGTCGCGACCCGAGGCAACTCGGTCGCTTTCGGTGACTTCGGCCTGAAGTCGGTGGATCGCGGCCGCCTCACGGCGCGCCAGATCGAAGCCGCCCGCCGTGCCATCTCGCGCCATGTGAAGCGCGGTGGCCGCATCTGGATCCGCGTGTTCCCCGACAAGCCGATCTCGACCAAGCCCGCCGAAGTCCGGATGGGTAACGGCAAGGGCAACCCCGAGTACTACGTGGCCGAGATCCAGCCGGGCAAGGTCATCTACGAGATCGTCGGCGTGCCCGAAGAACTCGCTCGTGAAGCGTTCCGCCTGGCTGCCGCCAAGCTGCCGTTGCGCACGACTTTCGTCGCACGTCAGATCGGCGCCTGATCGAGGAGAACTCTCATGGCAACGAAGAAAAAGCAAACCGCGAAGGTCTCCAAGGCCGCCGCGCTGCGTGACAAAGACGTCGCAGGCCTCCAGGCCGAAATCAAGGACTTGCAGAAGGCCCATTTCGGCCTGCGCATGCAGAAGGCGACGCAACAGCTGAGCAACACCGGCACGCTGAGCGTGACCCGTCGCGACATCGCCCGCGCGAAGACCATCCTGGCGCAGAAGCAAGCTTCGGCTGCTGTCGCCAAGTAAGGAGTGAACATGACGGAAGCCAAGCAATCCCTCAAGCGCACTCTGGTCGGCAAGGTCGTCAGCGACAAGCGCGCCAAGACCGTGACCGTGCTCGTCGAGCGCCGCGTCAAGCACCCGATCTACAACAAGATCATGATTCGTTCGAGCAAGTACCACGCGCACGACGAACAGGGCGAATTCCACCTGGGCGATCTCATCGAGATCACCGAGTCGCGTCCGATCTCGAAGTCGAAGAACTGGGTCGCCACGCGCCTGGTCGAGAAGGCCGCTGCGGTCTGATCTGCAGCGCGCGCACCAACTGCGACGCCACCCTCAAAAACGGCCCACAATGTGGGCCGTTTTTGTTTTCGCTTCACCCCTTCCTTCTTCCAGGAGCATTCCCATGATCAAGATCGGCGACACCCTTCCTTCCGTGACCCTGCAGGAATACTCGGAGGTCGAAAGCGAGGGCTGCAGCATCGGCCCGAACCCCGTGGACGTGGCCAAGGCCTCGGCCGGCAAGACCATCGCGCTCTTCGCGCTGCCCGGCGCCTTCACCCCTACCTGCTCGGCCAAGCATGTGCCGGGTTACGTGCAGCACTTCGAGGACTTCAAGGCCGCCGGCGTCGACGAGATCTGGTGCGTGAGCGTCAACGACGCCTTCGTGATGGGTGCCTGGGCACGCGACCAGCAGACCAACGGCAAGGTGCGCATGCTGGGTGACGGCAGCGCCGACTTCGCCAAGGCCACGGGCCTGACGCTCGACCTGACGGCGCGCGGCATGGGCCTGCGCAGCAACCGCTACTCGATGCTGGTCAAGGACGGCAAGGTCGCGACGCTCAACGTCGAGGCGCCCGGCAAATTCGAGGTCAGCGACGCCGACACGCTGCTGGCGCAGGCCAAGGGCTGAGCCAGCACCGCACCCTGCGCCGACCGTTCACCATCACAGGCCGGGCGCGTGGTCTCCGACCGCGCCGCCTGCCCCATCACCGCGCCATGCTCGATCCCTCCGCACTCCAGGGCTTCTTCCCCGTCGTGATGACGCCCAGCCACGACGGCAAGTTCTTCCAGAACTACGTCAGTTCGCTGCTGTCGCTGGTGGTGGAGTGCGAGCGGCGTGGCATGCGCATCCAGGCCTACTTCCACCAGGGCGAGAGTCTGGTCACGCGCGCCCGCAACAACTGCGTGGCCAACTTCCTCGCCAACCCGCAGTGGACGCACCTGTTCTGGATCGACGCCGACATCGGCTTCTCGGCCGAAGCCGCCTTCCGGCTGCTGCTGTCCGACCACGACGTGGCTTCGGGCGTGTATCCGCTCAAGCGCGAAGGCTGGCCCGACGAAGGCGTGCCGGCCGGGACGACCCAGGCCGCCTTCGAAGCCACGTACACGCGCTACACCGTCAATGCCTCGCCGGCGCCCGACACGGGCCGCATCGACCTCGACGTGCGGCCCGATGGCTTCCTGCGCATGGAAGAGGCCCCGACCGGGTTCATGGTGATCAAGCGTCGCGTCTTCGAGCGGATCATGGCCGCCTACCCCGACCTGCGTTATGTGCCCGACAGCATCGGCGTGGCCGACCAGGGCCTGCACTACCGCTTCTTCGACGTGATGGTCGACCCCGTGTCGCGCCGCTACCTGTCGGAGGACTACGGCTTCTGCCGCCTCTGGACGGGGCTGGGCGAACACGTGTACGTCGATGCCAACTCCAACCTGAGCCACCAGGGCTCGAAGATGTACCGCGGCGACTTCGCCAACTCGCTGGTCAACGCCTTGCCCTATGCCGTGGGCGGGCCGGCCGGCACGCCGCTGTTCCTGCACGGCAGCGAGCATCTGAAGTCGAACCCACCCGGTTGACCCCACCCGATCTGCTATTGAAACGATAGCTGCTCACGCCAACTGGACGGGCGTTACAGCCCTGTTTGGCTTGCAAACTCAGAGCTCGACCTTGAGGTAGTGCGAGCCCGCGATGGGGTTGTGGTAGTAGGGCGGCACCTCGACGAAGCCGAGGTCCTCGTACAGCGCGCGGGCCGATTCCATGTCGTCCAGCGTGTCGAGCAGCACGCAGGCATAGCCCGCACCACGGGCGGCGTCGAGCACGGCCTCGACGAGCTGGCGCCCCAGGCCGAGCCCGCGGAAGCCGGGCCGCACGTACAGGCGCTTCATCTCGGCGGCGTTCGCGTAGTCCACCGTGTCCAGCGGTCGCAGTGCGCAGCAGCCTGCCACTTGCAGGGTGCGCCCGTCGGGGCGCACCAGGGCTGGCGCGGCCGATGGCGCGCCTGCCGGAGCCGTCTCCACCAGGGCCAGCAGCAGCGTGCCGCGCGGCTCGGCGTAGTCGCCCGGCAAGCCTGCCAGCTCGTCGTCGAAATTCTGGAAGCACAGGTCGACCTTCAGCGAGGCGGCGTACTCGCGGAAGATCGCCCGTGCCTCGGCCAGTTCATGGGCATCGTCCGGCACCGCGAGCACGATCGCGGGCGTGTCGGCCAGGGGCAAGGGGCGGGAGCCGAGCACGCTCATGGCCGTGCCTCCTGCATCGTGCGCTGCTGCCAGTGCAAGGGGGCCGACTTCGTCATGACTGCAGCGTCGACACCCAGGCCGCCAGCCCGGCGCTCAGCGCGAACAGGAGCAGCGCGAGCAGCCGCGAGCGCCCGTCGTCGCGGCTCGACGGCGCCGCGTGGCCGGATGCCAGGGCGCGGTCACCCGACAGCATGGGCCGCACCATCCGCACCCGCTTGACCGCCACGTAGAACAGCACAGCCACCACATGCAGCGCCGTCAGCGCGATCAGCAGCCACTGGCCCGGCCCCTTGTGCCAGCTGCTCCCGGCGCTGGACCAGCTGCCGGGCACCATGGCGGCCAGCGGGCCGGTGAAGGTGATCGCATCGTCCGACACCAGCCCGGTCGCCACCTGCAGCAGCAGCACGGCCAGGAGCGCGAACACCGACGCGGCGCCCAACGGGTTGTGCCCGACGAGATGGTCGGGGTGGGCGCGCCCGCGCAGGTAGGCCAGCACGCTGACCGGCGCATAGACGAAGCTCGAGAAGCGCGACCAGCGGCCGCCCACAAAGCCCCACGCCAGCCGGAAGACCAGCAGCGCCATCACCGTGTAGCCAAGCCGGAAGTGCCAGTCCATCGCTCCCGTCTTGGCCGTGAACACGAGCCCGATCACTGCGGCTGCCAGGGCCCAGTGGAAGAGGCGCGTGGGCAGGTCCCAGACACGCACCGTGCGCGTGGTGGCGGTGTCGGCAGAGGGTGAAGAAGAAGCGGGCATCGGCGGGCGGGCAGGTGCGGCGCGGCATCCGGCGGCTGTGGGCGGCCCGCCAGATTAACAAAACTGCGCGGCGGACCCGGCGGGAGGACGCTTGCATGGGCCTTTTGGCACGGCGCCGGGCGTCCGGCCCCTACACTGCCGCGCGCCGCATCCCCGGCGCATTCATGAATGAGAAGGAAGAACCCACGATGCCTCGTTCCCGTACCGCTGCTGCCGCTGCCTTCGGTCTTGTCGCGGCCATCGCCGCCTTGAGCGCCGTGCCTGCGTCGGCGCAGCCCACCTTCGCCACCCCGCAGGACGCGATCAAGTACCGGCAGCAGACCCTCAAGGAGATGCAGCAGAACTTCAAGCGCGTCGCCGACATGGCCAGCGGCCGGGCGGACTTCGATGCCAAGGTGGCCGAGACCAGCGCTGCGCGCGCGGCCGAACTGATCAAGATGCCCTGGGTGGGCTTCGGCCCCGGCACCGAGGGTGGCAAGGCCAAGCCCGCCATCTGGAAGGAGCAGGACAAGTTCAAGGCCGCCGCCGCGCGTGGCGAAGAGGAGGTGGCCAAGGTGGCGGCTGCCGCCAAGACCGGCGACCTCGCCGCCATCAAGGCCGCGATCGGTGGTGCCGGTGCGGCCTGCAAGGCGTGCCACGACGTGTATCGCGAATAGCACCCCCAAGCCGCTTCGCGGCTCCCCCTCCCTGGCGCCTTCGGCTTGGAGGGGGGCTGAGCCCGTACACAAAATGTCCGGTGGACATTTTGTGACTGGCGAAGGGCGAGGCCACTGGCCTCGCGCGGCCTGCAAGGCCTTCCCAGAGGCCTGGCAAAGCCAGTTCCTCGGGTGCCCTGGTGGCCTCGCTGCGCTCGCCGATCGATGGGT
The DNA here is from genome assembly GCA_018241185.1 of Pseudomonadota bacterium. Lineage (GTDB taxonomy): Bacteria > Pseudomonadota > Gammaproteobacteria > Burkholderiales > Burkholderiaceae_C > Xenophilus. The sequence continues at coordinate 63,708 of JAFEEH010000196.1, forward strand.
CGAAGGCTTCTAGCTATCAAATTGGTAGCTGTTCGCGCCCCTCCGACGGGCGCTGCGGGCCGAAAACGCTTCGAAACCGGGCGCTCAGGCCTCAGCCAGCAGCTTCTCGATCAGGCGGTGCAGTTCGTCGAAGTCGGGTTCGCCGACGTAGCGCTTGACGATCTCGCCCTTCTTGTTGACCACGTAGGTGGTCGGCGTGAGCTGCACGTCGCCCCAGGCCTTGGCGACGGCGCCGGTGTTGTCGATGGCGACCTTGAAGGGCAGCTTGCGCGTCTCGGCGTAGTTGATGACGTAGCTCGGCGGGTCGTAGCTCATCGCCACCGCCAGCGTGTCGTAGCCCTGGCCCTTGTACTTGTCGTAGGTCGCGATCACTTTGGGCATCTCGCCCACGCAGGTCACGCAGCTCGTGGCCCAGAAATTGACCAGCGTCACCTTGCCCTTCAGGTCGTCGGTGGTCTTCTTGCTGCCGTCGAGCAGCACGAAGGTCGAGGCGGGGGCCGGCGAGCTGCCGGTGCTCACGTACACGCCGACGCCGACAGCCAGCGCGACCGCGATTGCGGCACCATAGAGGGCTTTTTTCATCGCCGGGCCGCCCCAAGATGAAAAGCGCCCCCTCGGGGGGCAGCGAACCACACGAAGTGGGGAGCTTGGGGGGCATTCTTCATCGCCGACCTCCCCGGGCATGAAGACCGAGCGCTCCCGCAAGGGGCACCGAGCGCGGGGCATGGAGAGCGTGAAGACGGAGATGCATGGAGCGGATCGATGAAGCGGCGCGATTTTAGTTCCGCGGGCGCCGGCGTGCTGGCCACTCGGCGGGCCGGCCTGTGGGTGGCCGCCGCGGTGATGGCCCTGGCCTGCAGCCCGGTCTTCAACTGGCGCGAGGTACCGGTGGGCGAATCGCTGGTGGCCATGCTGCCCTGCAAGCCCGACCGCGCCGAACGCAGCCTCCCGATGGACAACGCCACGGTCCCGATCGACATGGCCGGCTGCGAGGCTGGCGGTGCCACCTTCGCCGTCGCGCGCCTGCCGGGCGGTGATGCATCGCAGGCCGAGGCGCGCCTCACGGCCTGGCGTCAGGCCGCGCGAAGCCCGTGGGCCGGCGCGCAACTCACCGAGGCGCCCTGGACGCTGCCCCGCGCCGCTACCGCGCCCGCCCCGTGGTCGCTGGACGTGACGAACGCCGCCGCCGCGGACGGCCGCCCGGCCGAGGCGCACCTGCGCTGGTTCGCCAGCCCCGACGGGCAGGGCGGCATCACCCTCTACCAGGCCATGGTGCTCGGCCGCCCCTCGGCCGCCGACGCGGCCGAAACCTTCTTCGACGGGCTGCGCCTGCGATGAACGCGCCCTCCCGAGGGCCGGGTCGGCCACAGGCGCGCCCGCATAATGCTTGCGAGTCCACGCCCCCTGCATGAACAGCATCCTCCTCATCGCCCATTCGCCGCTGGCCCATGCCCTGCGGCAATGTGCGCTGCATGTCTTTCCCGAGGCCGAGGACTGCGTCGGCGCCCTCGACGTGCTGCCCAACGTGTCGCCCGAAGAGACGCTGGGCGCCGCCCGCATCATCCTGGCCCAGCAGCTCGGTCGCGCGCCGCGCGCCCAGGTGCTGGTGCTGACCGATGTGTTCGGTGCCACGCCTTGCAACGTGGCGCAGCAGCTCGTCGACGGGGTGCGCTCGCGCCTCGTCGCCGGCGTCAACCTGCCCATGCTGCTGCGCGCGGTCACCTACCGGCACGAACCGCTCGATGCCCAGGTGCAGCGCGCGATCGCCGGTGGCACGGCCGGCGTGATGCAGGTGGCCGTGGCCGCCCCCCAGAACCAGGTGAGAAGAAAATACAGTGATCAAGACATCCGTGACCATCAGCAATAGGCTGGGCTTGCACGCCCGCGCGTCGGCCAAGCTCACCAAGCTGGCCGGCAGCTATCCCTGCGAGGTGTGGATCGCGCGCGGCGACCGGCGCGTCAATGCCAAGAGCATCATGGGCGTGATGATGCTGGCCGCGGGCCTGGGCGCGACCGTCGAGCTCGAGACGAACGGCGAGCGCGAGCAGGAAGCCATGGATGCGCTGGTCGCCTTGATGAACGACAAGTTCGGCGAGGGGGAGTGATGGGATACGGACTTCCGGACGCAGAGGACGCGAAAGCGCGCAAAGATCGCAGAAGAAACCATCCAGCGCTTTCTGGATGTCCTTTTGCGACCTCTGCGAAACCTTTGCGTCCTCTGCGTCCGGAAGTCCGCATTTCAGTGCACAAGCAGCCATGACCTTCGCCCTCCACGGCCTCCCCGTCGCCCGCGGCATCGCGATCGGGCGTGCGGTGCTGGTCGTGTCCAGCCGGGTCGACGTGGCGCACTACTTCGTGCAGCCGCACGAGGTCGAGGCCGAGATCGGCCGCGTGCGCACCGCGCGCAACGCGGTGGCCGAGGAGCTGCAGCGCCTGCAGACGAGCGTGGCGCAGATGACGCCACAGGAGGCGCCGCACGAGCTGTCGGCCCTGCTCGAGGTGCACCAGATGCTGCTGCAGGACGAGGCCCTGACCGACGGCGTCAAGCACTGGATCACCGAGCGGCTCTACAACGCCGAATGGGCACTGACCACGCAGCTGGAGATCGTCGCGCGCCAGTTCGACGAGATGGAGGACGAGTACCTGCGCGAGCGCAAGGCCGACCTCGAACAGGTGGTCGAGCGCCTGCTGCACCAGATGAAGGGCACGGCCGCGGTGCTCGCGCCGCCGCCGCCCAAGCGCAAGGCGCGCACCGGCGAGGAGGGCGACGACGGCACGGACGACGGCTTCGATGTGCCGCTCGTGCTCATCGCGCACGACCTCGCGCCGGCCGACATGCTGCAGTTCAAGAAGAGCGTGTTCGCCGGCTTCGTCACCGACGTCGGCGGGCGCACCTCGCACACCGCCATCGTGGCGCGCAGCATGGACATCCCGGCCGTGGTGGGAGCGCGCGGCGCCAGCCAGCTCGTGCGCCAGGACGACTGGGTCGTCATCGACGGCGATGCGGGCGTGGTCATCGTCGACCCCTCGCCCATCATCCTGGCCGAGTACGGCTTCAAACAGCGCCAGGGCGAGCTCGAGCGTGAACGCCTCTGGCGCCTGCGCCACAAGCCGGCGGTCACGCTCGACAACCAGCGCGTCGAATTGCTCGCCAACATCGAGCTGCCCGACGACACGGCCGGTGCGGTGAAGGCCGGCGCGGTGGGCGTGGGGCTGTTCCGCAGCGAGTTCCTCTTCATGGGCCGCACCGAACGCGGCGAGAAGCTGCCCGACGAAGAGGAGCAGTACGAGGCCTACCGGCGCGCCATCGACGGCATGCAGGGCATGCCCGTCACCATCCGCACCATCGACATCGGTGCCGACAAGCCGCTCGATGGCAAGAGCAGCAAGCAGGAATACCTCAACCCGGCACTGGGCCTGCGCGCCATCCGCTGGAGCCTGGCCGAGCCGGCGATGTTCCTCACGCAACTGCGCGCCATCCTGCGCGCCGCGGCGCACGGGGCGGTGAACCTGCTCATCCCCATGTTGGCGCACGCCTCCGAGATCCGGCAGACGCTGGCGCTGATCGAGCAGGCACGTGCCGAGCTCGATGCGCGCGGCCAGGCGCATGGCGCCGTCAAGCTCGGCGCCATGATCGAGGTGCCGGCAGCGGCCCTCACCGTCAAGCTGTTCCTCAAGCACTTCGACTTTCTTTCGATCGGCACCAACGACCTGATCCAGTACACGTTGGCCATCGACCGCGCCGACGAGGCGGTGGCCCACCTGTACGACCCCGCGCACCCCGCCGTGCTGCGCCTGGTGGCCGACACCATCACCGAGTGCCGCCGCCAGGGCAAGGGTGTGAGCGTGTGTGGCGAGATGGCGGGCGACGTGCACTTCACCCGGCTGCTGCTGGGCCTGGGGCTGCGCAGCTTCTCCATGCATCCCTCGCAGATCCTCGCCGTCAAGCAGGAAGTGCTGCGCGCCGAAACGACCAAGCTCGCCCCATGGGCGCAGCGCGTGCTCGAGTCCGAGGACCCGGCCGGGATGCTGGCCGAGTAAGCCTGCAGGCGCGCCTGCCGTACCACCGCGTTTCTTGAACGAAACAGGGCTGCAGCGCCCGTCCTGCCTGCGCGGGCAGCTATGAATTGCATAGCATTGACATCAAACGAAACATAGCGCGACGGCGCTGAAAAGACCGCGCCGGCCGGCGTACGCACCATCGAGGCTCCTTCACCACTTCACTTGAAAGGCCTCGACATGAACAGCATCCGCGCCACCTTCCTCGCCGTCTCCGCCCTGGCGCTGCTCGGCACCACCGCCGCGCAGGCCGAAAGCTACGAGGGGGTGCATGCGCCCGCCGGCGCCCTCGGCCGCAGCACGGTGCAGGCCGAGGCCGCCCGCGCCGCCGCGGCACGCGACCAGAACGTGGTGCGCGGCTCGCGTGGCGCCGAGACCGTCGCCGTCTCGCAGGCCCGCGCCGCGGTGCAGGCCGAAGCCGTGCGCACCGCCGCCGCGCCCGACCAGAACGTGAGCTCCGGCTCGCGCGTGAACAGCCGCGTTGTCTCGACGATGCGCAACCCGGTCGACGTGCGCGCCGAAGCGCAGGCCCGCAGCGCCACCGCGGCGCAGTGACGCGTTCCCGGCCTCGCACTCCTTCATCTCTCAAGGACAACCTCATCATGAAACCCTGGATCCGACGCGCCCTCTTCGGCCTCTTCGGCGGCGCCCTCGTCGCCGGCAGCATCGCCGGCTGTGCCGGCCACCGCCACGGCTGGGGCGCAGCCGACAGCACCGAGTTCCGCGCCAGGATGGTCGAGCGCGTGGGCAGCAAGCTCGATCTCGACGCCGCACAGAAGCAGAAGCTCGATGTGCTGGCGCAGAAGCTGCAGGCCCAGCGCCAGGCCATGCGCGGCACGGGCGATCCGCGCGCGCAGTTCAAGGCGTTGTTCGCCGGCGACCGGCTCGACCAGGCCGCGGCCGCGAAGCTGGTCGAGGAGAAGACCGCCGCCGTGCGCAACGCCAGCCCCGAGGTCATCGCCGCCATGGCCGACTTCTTCGATCACCTGAACCCCGCGCAGCAGCAGAAGGTGCGCGACTTCATGGACCGCGGCGGGCGCCGCTGGTCGCGCCATGGCTGAACCCCTCGCGGCCGCCGCCGCCAACGCGTCGTGGCCGGCGCGCACCGCATGGCGACGCGCCGCGGCCGCCCCGTCCGGCGACGGTGCAGCGCAGGGCGGGGTGCGCACGCTGCTGCGCCTGGAAGGCCTGGCGCTGGTCGTGCTCGCCGTCGCGGGCTATGCGCAGCTCGGCGCGGGCTGGGGCAGCTTCGCGCTGCTCTTCCTCGCGCCCGACATCGCATTCTTCGGCTACCTGGCCGGTCCGCGCGTCGGTGCGGCGCTCTACAACACGACGCACAGCCTCGTCGGCCCCGCACTGCTCGGCGGCGCGGGCCTGGCCTTCGGCGCGCCGGTGGCGATGGCCCTCGCGCTCGTGTGGGCCGCGCACATCGGCTTCGACCGGATGCTGGGCTACGGCCTGAAGTACACGCACGGCTTCGGCTTCACGCACCTGGGCCGGCTCGGGCCGCGCGACGCGTGGTGAGCGCCGGATGCCCGCCGGTCTCATGCTCGCGGCCCTCTTTTCACAGGGGCACAATCCCGCCATGCCGCGCATCCTGCTGATCGACGACGACGCGCACCTCGCGCCGCCGCTCACCACCTACTTCGCGCGTTTCGACTGCACGCTCGACAGCGCGCAGCGGCCCAGCGAAGGGCTCATGAAGCTGAGGGCTGGTGAGTACGACGCCGCGATCCTCGACGTCATGCTGCCCGAGATGGACGGCTTCGCGCTGTGTCGGCTCATCCGTGCCGAGAGCGACATCCCCATCGTCATGCTCACCGCGCGCGGCGAGGTGATGGACCGCGTGGTCGGCCTGGAGCTGGGCGCCGACGACTACCTGCCCAAGCCCTTCGAGCCGCGCGAACTGGTGGCACGGGTGCAGACCATCCTGCGCCGCCAGCGCGTGCGTGCCCCCGCGGCCGCCGCGTCGCAGCGCCTCGTGTTCGACGGCCTGTCCATCGACCTCGACCGCCGCGAGGTGCAGCGCGCCGGCGAGCGCATCGAGCTCACCGGCACCGAGTTCGAACTGCTCGCACTGCTGGCCGCCGAGCCCGGCAAGGTCTTCAGCCGCGACGACATCCTCAACCGCCTGCGCGGCCACGAAGCCGACCTGTACACCCGCGCGGTCGACATCGTCGTGAGCCGCCTGCGCCGCAAGCTGGAGCCGCTGGACTGCATCAAGACGCTGCGCAACGCCGGCTACACCCTGGCCGTGGCGCCCGGCACTTCCGAAGCAGCGGCGTCGTGAGGCGGCGCGCACACCCGCATCCGGTCGACGGGCGGCACCGCCCGCGCTGGCGCCGCTCGCTGCGCGTGCGGCTGGTGATGTGGTTCCTGGTGCTCGCGCTGGTGATGGCGGGCATCTTCCTGGGCGGCATGAAGCGCTCCTTCTCCAACGGCTGGGGCGCCGTCGCTCAGCCGCTGCTCATGGACTACGAGGACCGCATCGTGACCGAGCTCGGCACGCCGCCCGACGTGGCGAAGGCGCAGGCGCTGGTCGCGCGGTTGCCGATCACGCTGCGCATCAGCGGCCCGCAGGTCAACTGGGATTCGCACCCCGGCCAGCCCGAGCACGGCTTCCTGCGCGACGCGCGCCCCGCCAACGGCGAGGAAGAGCGCTGGTACGTGCGCCAGACCGCCGACGGCCACCGCGTCGTCTTCGGCTGGGCGCCGCGCGTGTGGGAGCAGGCGCCGCGTGCCGCGGGCTGGGGCACGCTGACCGCGCTGCTGCTGCTGGTGGTGGGCGTGTATGCCGGCATCAGCCGCCTGCTGCGCCCGCTGATCGATATTCGCGAAGGGGCCGAGCGCTTCGGCCGCGGCGAGTTCGAAAAGCCCATCCCCATCCGCCACTGCGACGACCTGGGCGACCTGGCGCAGCGCATCAACACCATGGCGCACGACATCCGCGCCATGCTCGACGCCAAGCGCACGCTGCTGCTGGCCATGAGCCACGAGCTGCGCTCGCCGCTCACCCGCGCGCGGCTCAATGCCGAACTGCTGCCCGAAGCCGGCGAGGGCGCCGCCGAACGCGAAGCGCTGCTGCGCGACCTGGGCGAGATGCGCGAGCTCATCAGCGACCTGCTCGAGAGCGAGCGCCTGGCCAGCCCGCACGTCGCGCTGCAGCGCGAGCCGGTCGACCTGCCGGCGCTGGTGCGCGAGGTGCAGGACGAACTGGCCGCGCGCGGCGTGCCGATGGCCCAGGCAGTGCAGCTCGACGTGGTGCCCGGCCTGCCCAGCCCGGCGCTGGACCGGTCGCGCGTGCGCCTGCTGCTGCGCAACCTGCTCGACAACGCGCTGCGCCATGGCGCCGGCGGCGCGCAGGCGCCGATGGTGTCACTGCGTCCCGTGAGCACAGGCGAAGGCGGGGGCGGCATCGAGATCGAGGTGCGCGACTTCGGCCCCGGCGTGCCCGACGAGCAGCTCGCGCGCCTGGCCGAGCCCTTCTACCGCCCCGACAGTGCGCGCACCCGCAGCGCCGGCGGCGTGGGGCTGGGCATGTACCTGTGCCGGCTCGTGGCGCAGGCGCACGGCGGCGGGCTCACGCTGCGCAACGCCGAGCCCGGCCTGGCCGTCACGGCGCTATTGAATTCATAGCCGCTTGCGCCCGTCCCGCGGGCGCCGCGGGCCGATTTGGCTTGTCGTTTGGCTGTGGTCGCTCAGCGTGGTTCCGGACAGCCCGGCACGTCGGCGGGGGCGGATGGCACCCACTGGATCACGGCCTCGTCATCCTCTGTTGCGCTTCCGGAGGCGATGGTGGCGTGTGCGCTGATGGGAAGGGTGTTGCCGGTGAAGGTGCGGATCATCCGCGCCACCTTGCGCGTTCGACTGTCGGCGAGCGCGTGGGCGTCGGATGCGCTCGAGGGGGCGAAGCCTTCGACCAACACCGCGTCGAAGCGCAGGCCGGACGCGCTCGTTCTCTCGACCCACGTGCTGATCTCCGCGATCTGTTGCGACGAGACATCTGTCGTGCCGGGCGGAAACGGCAATCGCCATTGCAGGACCCACGAACACGCCGTCGCCGGGCCAGCTGCCATCGCCAGGCAGAAACACAGCGCCCAAGCAGCGCATTTAGTCTTCATGGATCACATAACCCACCAAGTTGTCTGCATTCGAGATCGCTACCGCTGGGTTCGATCTGGCGAGTCGCAAGGCACTCCACATCGTGTAGGCAAGGTCCGCGGATCCGAACGTGTCTTCGAAGTGGGTGACCTCGTGCAAAAGCGTGGACAGCTGGGAGTCAGTGGTCTGCGACGTTTCGCGGAGCGCACAGAAACCCAGGTTGATGGCAATCGTGTGTGTGGCTGTGTCCGGCCGGCACGCCGCGGCCACGATGTCGTTCGTTGGGTGGCGAGCGTCCAGCGCGCACCCGACCAATCGCATGCTCTCAGCAGAGAATCTGACGAAGTTCGCCGGACCCAGCATGCGGAGCACCCGGACGCTGGAGCCGTAGCCGCGTTCCAGGCGAGTCCGGGTCCCGGCGTCGTTCTTGCCGAACCATTGCATCGCCCGGGCTTGCTCTGCGGAATCCCATCGCCGCAAGCCCGAAAGCCGGCGCTCGACTTTCTCGATGCAGGCGTCGCGCAACCGTTGCATGCGAGCCGCAAATTCTTCGTTGGTGAAGTTTGGGCAGATGGCCTCGACGGTATCGGCTTCCATGAAATGCTCCCTTTTTCGTTGATGATAGTTCCGGGTATCAGCAAGGGATCCTTGGGCTGCCATCATGAGAAGACGGGTGGACACCCTAAGCTCCAGCCACCCTTCCAACCGGAGCCCGCATGTCCCGCAACGACGACCCCGCCTTCTGGCACAACGCCCGCCGCCACCTGATCCGCTACGGCGGCAGCTTCGAGCCGCTGATCATCGAGCGCGCCGAGGGCAGCTTCGTCTACGACGCGGACGGCCGCGCCATCCTCGACTTCACCTCGGGCCAGATGAGCGCGCTGCTCGGCCACGGCCACCCCGAGATCGCCGCCGTGGTGGCCGACCACGCGCAGCGCCTGGACCATCTCTTCAGCGGCATGCTCAGCCGCCCGGTGGTCGACCTGGCCACGCAGCTGGCCGAGGTCACGCCCGCCGGCCTGGACCGCGCGCTGCTGCTGACGACAGGCGCCGAGGTCAACGAAGCCGCCATCAAGATGGCCAAGCTCTACACCGGCAAGTACGAGATCCTGAGCTTCGCGCAGTCCTGGCACGGCATGACCGGCGGCGCCGCGTCGGCCACCTACAGCGCGGGCCGCAAGGGCTACGGGCCGGCGGCCGTGGGGTCCTTCGCCATTCCGGCACCGTACCCGTACCGCCCGCGCTTCGAGCGCGACGGGCAGTTTGACTGGCAGGCTGAGCTGGACTACGCCTTCGACCTCATCGACCGCCAATCGAGCGGCAACCTCGCGGCCTTCATCGCCGAGCCGATCCTGAGTTCGGGCGGCCTGATCGACCTGCCGTTGGGCTACTTGGCCGCATTGAAGAAGAAGTGCGAGGAGCGCGGCATGCTGCTCATCCTCGACGAAGCGCAGACCGGCATCGGCCGCACGGGCACCATGCTGGCCTGCGAGCGCGATGGTGTGGTGCCCGACATCCTCACGCTCTCCAAGACGCTAGGCGCCGGTTTGCCGCTGGCGGCGGTGCTCACCTCCGAAGCCATCGAAGAGGAATGCCACAAGCGCGGCTTCCTCTTCTACACCACGCATGTCTCCGACCCGCTGCCTGCGGCCGTCGGCGTGAAGGTGCTGGAGGTGGTGCAGCGTGACCGCCTCGTCGAGCGCGCCCGTGTCGCCGGCCAGCGACTGGAGAACGGCCTGCGCGCGCTGCAGGAGCGCGTGGACTGCATCGGCGACGTGCGCGGCCGCGGTCTGCTGCTGGGCGTGGAGATCGTCCAGAGCCGCGCCGGCAAGCAGGCCGCGCCCGAGCTGGGTGCCGCCATCACGCGCGAATGCATGAAGCTCGGCCTGTCGATGAACATCGTCAACCTGCCGGGCATGGGCGGCGTGTTCCGCATCGCGCCGCCGCTGACGGTGAGCGACGAGGAGATCGACCTCGGCGTGGAATTGCTGGGGCAGGCGATCGCGCGCGTGGCCTGAGAGACTACGCCGCGGCCCGGGCGCGCGGCTTCATGCGAAAGCCGACGCCCAGGCGGTTCAGCGCGTTCATCGTCGCGATCACCAGGGTCAGGTCCACCAGGTCCTTCTCGGAGAAGGCGGCCGCTGCGGCGGCATACGCCGCGTCCGAGGCGTGGGTCTCGCTGACGCGCGTGACCTCCTCGGCCCAGGCCAGGGCGGCGCGCTCCTGCTCGGAGAACAGCCACGGCGCTTCGTGCCACGTCGGCACCAGCACCAGCGTGTCGACGGGCATGCCCTCCTCGAGCAGATCGCGCGAGTGGATGTCGATGCAGTGCGCGCAGCCGTTGATCTGCGAGACGCGCAGGAACACCAGATGCACGAGGCGCGCGGGCAGCGCCGTGCCGGTGGTGACGTAGTGGTGCAGGCCTCCCACGGCCTTGGCGCCCTCGGGCGAGACGGTGAACCAGTTGGCGCGTTGCATGGTGTGCGAATCCTTTCGTGGTGCGTGGTTGACGGGACCGGCAGGGCGCCGACCGTTCACCACCCAGACGGCGCATGGGCAGGCGTTGTGACAGCAGGGGCGCCACCTGGCTGGGGGCGGTCTCGCCTTGCGGTGCGCCTGCTTCGCTTCGGGGCAGGCATGGGGGCTTCGAAATGCTCCTGAATTGATAGCTGCTTGCGCCCGTCCCGCGGGCGTTTCAGGCCAATTTGGCTTGAAAACCGCGATGTCGCCTGCGCGCCTGCGGCCCCCGGCGCCGGGGGCTAGGATGGCCGCCCGCTGTCCGACATCCAACGAGGAGACTTTCGCCATGAGCACCGCCATCGCCGCCACCAACCACCAGTTCAAGCTCGCCAGCCGCCCCACCGGCGCCGCCACCCGCGAGAACTTCAGCTACGGCGAGGAACCCGTCGCGCAGCCGGCCGACGGCGGCGTGCTGGTCAAGACGCTGATGCTGTCGCTCGACCCCGCCATGCGTGGCTGGATGAACGAGGGCCGCAGCTACATCCCGCCCGTGGGCATCGGCGAGGTGATGCGCGCCGGCGGTGTGGGGCGCGTGGTCGCGTCGAAGAACCCGGCCTTCGCCGTCGGCGACGTGGTGTACGGCACGCTGGGCGTGCAGGAGTACGCGCTGGTGTCGGCCGACGAGGTCAAGCGCAGCGGCCTGGTCAAGATCGACCTGAAGGCCGGCACCGCCAGCCAGTGGCTCAACGTGCTGGGCATGCCCGGCATGACCGGCTACTTCGGCCTGCTCGAGGTCGGCCTGGCCAAGGCGGGCGACACGGTGGTCGTCTCCGGCGCGGCCGGCGCCGTCGGCCAGACCGTGGGCCAGCTCGCGAAGATCAAGGGCTGCCGCGCCATCGGCATCGCGGGCGGCGCGGCCAAGTGCGAGTGGGTCGTGAAGGAACTGGGCTTCGACGCCTGCATCGACTACAAGGCCGGCCCCGCTGCCGTGCGCGAGGGCCTGAAGGAGCACGCGCCCAAGGGCGTCGACGTGTACTTCGACAACGTCGGCGGCGAGATCCTCGACACCGTGATGGCCAAGCTCGCGCGCAAGGCCCGCATCGTCATCTGCGGCGCCATCAGCCAGTACAACAACGCCAACAGCGCGCCCGCCGCGGGCCCCAAGAACTACCTGAGCCTGCTCGTGAACCGCGCGCGCATGGAAGGCATGGTGGTGTTCGACTACGCCGACCGTTACCACGTCGCCATCGCCGAGATGGCCGGCTACCTCAAGGACGGCCGCATGAAGAGCCGCGAGGACATCGTGCAGGGCATCGAGAACTTCCCCGAGGCGCTGGGCAAGCTGTTCTCGGGGGAGAACTTCGGCAAGCTGGTGTTGGAAGTGGCGAAGGATTGAGCGGGCGCGGACGGCGACAGCGCCCGACCCGTTCGGGCCGATCCTGTCGAAGCCTGGCCCCCCGCGGTCGCCGCGTCACACGGGCATCGCATCCAGCGGGCTGCGCACCGCACCGCCGCCGCTTGAGTACGTGCGTGTAGATCATGGTCGTGGCCACATCCGCGTGCCCGAGCAGGTCCTGCACCGTGCGGATGTCGTAGCCCGACTGCAGCAGGTGCGTGGCAAAGGCATGGCGCAGCGTGTGCTGCGTGGCGGGCTTCTCGACGCCGGCCGCCATCACCGCGCGCTTGAAGGCGCGCTGAAAGGTCTGGTCGTACAGGTGGTGCCTGCGCACCACGCCGCTGCGCGGATCGACCGAGTGCGCCGCCTGCGGAAAGACCCAGAACCACGGCCACGAGGCGCCCGCACGCGGGTAGTTGCGGGCCAGCGCATCGGGCATTTCCACACCCCCTTTCGCGTCGGCCTGATCGCGTTCCCAAAGCCCATGCGCGAGTGCCAGTTGCGCGTGCAAGGCCCGCTCCAGGCTCTGCGGGAGCATCAGCACACGGCTTTGCCGCCCTTGCCCTCTCGCACGATCACCGCGCGGTGCGAGAAGTCGATGTCCTTCACGCGCAACTGCAGCCCTTCGGAAATGCGCATGCCCGTGACGTAGAGCAACTGGGCCAGGAGCAGGTGCTCCCCCGTCAGTGCATCGAAGATGCGCGCCAGCTCTTCCTTCGTCAACACCACCGGCAGGCGCCGTGCACGCGTGGCCGGCCCACGTCACTCAGCCACGGCAACTCGATCTGAAGCACCTTGGCATAGAGAAAGATCAGCGCCGACAGCGCCTGTCGGTGGGTGGACGCGGACACCGAGCGTTCGGACGCCAGCCAGCCAAGAAAGCCTTCGACCTCGGGCCCGCCCATCTGCGCGGGGTGGCGTATGCCGTGAAAGCGCACGAACGCGCGTATCCAGTGCACGTAGGCCTCTTCGGTGCGACGGCTGTAGTGCAGCAGGCGAATGCGTTCGCGCACCTGGTCGAGCAGCCGGGTCGATTGCAGTGCCGGAAGGCGCTGCGGCGCCGGCCTGGGCCGCACAGCGGTGCGGCATGTGGAAAACGTCACGCTCATCAAAGCCTCCCTGTGGCGGCGGTGCCGTCCTTGCTTGCCGCCCTGCTGTCCGCAGGGCACATTTCAAGCCCTCAGGGAGGTGCCGCTTTTGCCGGCAGAATAGTACTGTATGAAATCACAGTCAATCGTCGACATCGCCAGCCCCCATGCGGGTTGTGGCTCGGTCAGTAAGCCGATGTTAGGGAGACAGGCGGCAGTGTTATGCGGCAACCCTGTCTCCCTATAACCAAGTTGGGCAGCAAAGATGAAATCACTTCCTGTTCTCGTCGCCGTGCTTGTCGGCTCGGTGGTTCAGCCGATAGAGGCTTACGCTCAATCACAACAGGAAAGCCTCTTTCAACGCGTCGCGGGAGG
>JAFEEH010000197.1 GCA_018241185.1 Pseudomonadota bacterium
GGGCAGGTGTTGAGGTGGCACTTGCGCATCATGATGCAGCCCTCGACCACCAGCGGCGCGGTCGCGAAGCCGAACTCGTCGGCGCCCAGCAGCGCGCCGATGACGACGTCGCGGCCGGTCTTCATCTGGCCGTCGGCCTGCACGCGGATGCGGCTGCGCAGGCGGTTGAGCACCAGCGTCTGCTGCGTCTCGGCCAGGCCGATCTCCCACGGGCTACCCGCGTGCTTGATGGACGACCAGGGCGAGGCGCCGGTGCCGCCGTCATGGCCGGCGATCACCACGTGGTCGGCCTTGCACTTGGCGACGCCCGCGGCGATGGTGCCCACGCCCACTTCGCTGACCAGCTTGACGCTGATCGACGCATGCGTGGCGACGTTCTTCAGGTCGTGGATCAGCTGCGCCAGGTCCTCGATCGAGTAGATGTCGTGGTGCGGCGGCGGGCTGATCAGGCCCACGCCGGGCACCGAGTAGCGCTGCTTGCCGATGTACTCGGTCACCTTGCCGCCGGGCAGCTGGCCGCCTTCGCCGGGCTTGGCGCCCTGGGCCATCTTGATCTGCACCTGGTCGGCCGAGGCGAGGTACTCGGCCGTGACACCGAAGCGGCCCGAGGCCACCTGCTTGATCTTCGAGCGCAGCGAGTCGCCCTCCTTCAAGGGCAGGTCGACCTCGACGTTCTCGGCGCCGATCTCGCTCTTGAGCGTGGCGCCGTCCTTGATCGGAATGCCCTTGAGCTCGTTGCGGTAGCGGGCCGGGTCTTCACCGCCCTCGCCCGTGTTGCTCTTGCCCCCGATGCGGTTCATGGCAATGGCCAGCGTCGAGTGCGCCTCGGTGCTGATGGAACCCAGCGACATGGCGCCGGTGGCGAAGCGCTTGACGATCTCGGACGCCGGCTCCACCTCGTCGACGGGGATGGCCTTGCTCGGGTCGAACTTGAACTCGAACAGGCCGCGCAACGTGAGGTGGCGGCGGCTCTGGTCGTTGATGATCTGCGCGTATTCCTTGTAGGTGCTGAAGTTGTTGGCACGCGTGGAATGCTGCAGCTTGGCGATCGCGTCGGGCGTCCACATGTGGTCTTCGCCACGGGTGCGCCAGGCGTATTCGCCGCCGGCGTCGAGCATGTTGGCCAGCACCGGGTCCTCGCCAAAGGCCGCCTTGTGCATGCGGATGGCTTCCTGCGCGATCTCGAACACGCCGATGCCCTCGACGCGGCTGGCCGTGCCGGTGAAGTACTTGGCCACGGTCTCGCTGTTCAGGCCGATCGCCTCGAACAGCTGCGCGCCGCAGTAGCTCATGTACGTCGACACGCCCATCTTGGACATGATCTTCGACAGGCCCTTGCCGATCGCCTTGACGTAGTTGTAGATCGCCTTCTCGGCCGAAAGATCGCCGGGCAGGTCGGCATGCATGGCCGCCAGCGTTTCCATGGCCAGGTACGGGTGCACGGCCTCGGCGCCGTAGCCGGCCAGCACGCCGAAGTGATGCACCTCGCGCGCCGAGCCGGTTTCCACGACCAGGCCGGCCGTGGTGCGCAGGCCCTCGCGCACCAGGTGCTGGTGCACGGCCGACAGCGCCAGCAGCGCCGGGATGGCGAGCTGCGTGGCGCTCACGGCGCGGTCGCTCACGATCAGGATGTTGTGGCCGCCCTTGATGGCGTCCACCGCCTCGGCGCACAGCGACGCGAGCTTGGCCTCGACGCCCTCCTCGCCCCACGAGAGCGGGTAGGTGATGTCGAGCGTGTGGCTCTTGAACTTGCCCTGCGTGAAGGTGCCGATGTCGCGCAGCTTCGCCATGTCGTTGAAGTCGAGGATCGGCTGGCTGACCTCGAGGCGCATGGGCGGGTTGACCTGGTTGATGTCCAGCAGGTTCGGCTTGGGGCCGACGAAGGACACCAGCGACATGACGATGGCCTCGCGGATCGGGTCGATCGGCGGGTTGGTCACCTGGGCGAACAGCTGCTTGAAGTAGTTGTACAGCGGCTTGTTCTTGTTCGAGAGCACGGCCAGCGGGCTGTCGTTGCCCATCGAGCCGATGCCTTCCTCGCCCGCCTGGGCCATGGGGCTCATCAGGAACTTGATGTCTTCCTGCGTGTAGCCGAAGGCCTGCTGGCGGTCCAGCAGCGACACGGCACTGGCCGGCGCCTCACCCGCACCCTCGACGTCGTCGAGCTTGATGCGCAGGTTCTCGATCCACTGCTTGTAAGGCTTGCTGTTGGCCAGCGTGGCCTTGACCTCCTCGTCGTCGATCATGCGGCCCTGCTCCAGGTCGATCAGGAACATCTTGCCGGGCTGCAGGCGCCACTTGCGCACGATCTTCGCCTCGGGGATGGGCAGCACGCCCGCTTCCGAACCCATGATGACGAAGTCGTCGTCGGTCACGCAGTAGCGCGAGGGACGCAGGCCGTTTCGGTCCAGCGTGGCGCCGATCTGGCGGCCATCGGTGAACACGATCGAGGCCGGGCCGTCCCAGGGCTCGAGCATGGCGGCGTGGTACTCGTAGAAGGCCCGGCGGCGCGGGTCCATCGTCGCGTGCTGCTCCCAGGGCTCGGGGATCATCATCATCACGGCCTGGCTGATCGGGTAGCCGGCCATGGTGAGCAGTTCGAGGCAGTTGTCGAAGGTGGCGGTGTCCGACTGGCCGGCGAAGCTGATCGGGTACAGCTTGGCGAGGTCCGGCCCCAGGACGGGCGAGCTCATCACGCCCTCGCGCGCCTTCATCCAGTTGTAGTTGCCCTTGACCGTGTTGATCTCGCCGTTGTGGGCGACGTAGCGGTACGGGTGGGCCAGCGGCCACTCGGGGAAGGTGTTGGTCGAGAAGCGCTGGTGCACCAGGCCCAGGGCGGAGATGCAACGCTTGTCCTGCAGGTCCAGGTAGTAGGTGCCCACCTGGTCGGCCAGCAGCAGGCCCTTGTAGACCACGGTGCGGCTGGACATGCTGGGGACGTAGTACTCCTTGCTGTGCTTGAGCTTCAGGCGCTGGATGCTGGCGCTGGCCGTCTTGCGGATGACGTACAGCTTGCGTTCCAGCGCGTCCTGCACGATCACGTCGGGGCCGCGGCCGATGAAGACCTGGCGCAGGATCGGCTCCTTCTCGCGCACGGTGGGCGACATCGGCATCTCGCGGTTCACCGGCACGTCGCGCCAACCCAACAGCACCTGGCCTTCGGCCTTGATCGCGCGCTCCATCTCCTGCTCGCAGGCCAGGCGCGAGGCGTGCTCCTTGGGCAGGAAGATCATGCCGACGCCGTATTCGCCAGGGGGCGGCAGCGTGATGCCCTGCTTGGCCATTTCCTCGCGGTAGAGGTGGTCGGGCACCTGGATCAGGATGCCGGCCCCGTCGCCCATGAGCTTGTCGGCACCGACCGCACCGCGGTGGTCGAGGTTCTCGAGGATCTTGAGCGCCTGGGTGACGATGGCGTGGCTCTTCTCGCCCTTGATATGCGCCACGAAGCCGACGCCGCAGGCATCGTGTTCGTCGGCGGCGGAATACAGGCCGTGTTGTTGGAGGTGCTCGATCTCGGCAGCCGTCGTCATGGGTGCGCTCCTAGGGTTTTCGCGGGGGAAGCAGAGGATAGTGCGTTGCACAAACAATGCCAAACGCTTTAATAGGGGTCGGATTCCTATTAATTCCCGACAAATTTAATCGATTTGAAAACGGGGACACATCAAGTTTGATAGCTGCTCGCGCAAGCTGCACGGGCGCTAGAGCCCGATTTGACTTTAATTTTCGGCGGCGTTGGGGCGCCGCCCCGCCTTGGATGGACTCAGTCGCCGCGGGGTATCGCTTTGCATCTTCGCGACGAAGGCGGTGTCGCCGGCCACCCAACCCTTGAAGACGGCATCGGTCAGCAAGGTCTGGTCTGCCGCGCTGACGCCGGCGCGCACCAAGTCGGCATAGGCCGCTTCGCGGTCGAAGGGGGTGTTGCCCAGGCCCCAGTACAGCGCATGCGGCGTGACGATCCGGTCGTGCCGCTGGCCCACGTAATGCGCATGGCTCGACCAGGGGTGCTGCAGCGGCTCGGCCACCAGGCCCGCACGCACCGGGTTGAGGTCGATGTAGGCCATGCAGGGCAGCAGGTAGCGCTCGGCCTGGACCAGGGTGGAGCGGTAGCGCCCTTCCCAAAGCGTGCCGCTGCGGCCGTGCCGGTCGTTGAAGTGGCGCACGTAGGCGCGGCCCACCGCCTGCATCCACTGCGGCAGCGCGTCGCCCGTGGCCGGCGTGGCCAGCAGGTGGAAGTGGTTGTCCATCAGCACGTAGGCGTGCAGGGCGACACCGAAGCGCGCCGCGCCCTCCCCCACCAGCGCCAGGAAGCGTTCGCGGTCGGCCGCGTCCACGAAGATGGGCTGGCGGTTGTTGCCGCGCTGCACCACATGGTGCGGCTGCTGGGCGATGGACAGGCGCGCGAGTCGGGCCATGGGCGCAACCGTTCAGGCCAGTTTGAAGCGCGTGGCCTCCAGGCTTTCGAGCCCGAATTCCGCCAGCAGGGCGCGCAGGCGCTGGGCCGCGCTCGCCTTGCGCTGCCCGGTGTGGCGCGCCAGGATCAACTCGTTCTTCATGCTGTGCTCCCAGCCCACCAGTTCCGTGACCGTGACCTGGTAGCCGCTGGCCTCCAGGTACAGGCAGCGCAGCACGTTGGTGAGCTGGCTGCCGATCTCGCGCGTGTGCAGCGGATGGCGCCACAGCTCGGCCAGCGGCGTGCGCGACAGCGCCAGCGCCTTGGTCTGGCGCAGGCAGGCCGCCACCTCCGCCTGGCAGCAGGGCACCAGCACCATGGCGCGGGCCTGCTTCGCCAGGCCGAAGGCGATGGCGTCGTCGGTGGCCGTGTCGCAGGCGTGCAGGGCCGTGACGACGTCGATGCGAGCCGGCAGCTCGCTCGACTGCGCGGATTCGGCCACCGACAACGGCAGGAAACGCATGCGCTCAAACCCGAGCCGCGCAGCCAGCGCACGCGAGCGCTCGACCAGTTCGGTGCGCGTCTCGATGCCGTAGATGACCCCATCGCCGCGCGACTTGAAGAACAGGTCGTAGAGGATGAAGCCCAGGTAGGACTTGCCGGCGCCGTGGTCGGCCAGCGTGGCGTGCGCACCTTCTTCGGGCAGTTCGAGCAGCAGCTTCTCGATGAACTGGTACAGGTGGTGCACCTGCTTGAGCTTGCGGCGCGAGTCCTGGTTCAGCCTGCCTTCGCGGGTGAGGATGTGCAGTTCCTTCAGCAGTTCGACGGACTGGCCGGGGCGCAGCTCCTGCGCGAGCGCCTCGTCAGCGGCGATGGACTTGGACGGTCGGCTCATGGGCAATCAATCCTTGGCGTCGTGCGGGCCCACATCCAGGGCCTGCCAGCCGTCGGCGCCCAGCGCCTCCAGCGTGTCGATGTTGCGCTCGAAGATCTCGGCCGCCTCGGGAAAGGCCTCGACCGCGCGGGCCACGCTGTCTTCGCGCAGCAGATGCAATGTCGGGTACGGTGAACGGTTGGTGGCGTTGCCGATGTCGTCGACCTCGGTGCCGGCGAACTGGAACTGCGGGTGGAAGCTCGCGAGCTGAAGCACACCTTCGTGGCCGGCACGGCGCAGACGCTTGTCGGCCCGGCCCACCCAGTCGTTGAACTCGAGGAAGTCGTGCAGCGCATCGGGAACGACCAGCAGCGTGGTGTCCCGCTCGGCCGGGTCGGTGTCGACCAGTGCGTGCGCCTCGGTCAGCAGGCGGTCCATCAGCGCGTCGAGGTCGTCGCCGCCGAACACCGCGTGGTGGACCTGCCCCTTCACGTGGACCGCCTTGGCGAAAGGGCACAGGTTGAGGCCGATGACGGCGCGCTCCAGCCAGCGCAGCGTGTCGGCCCCAGCCTGGGCTGGGTCGATGGCGGGCTCGCTCACGCAGGCCTCCTCTTGGTCGACGCGAGTGCGGTGCCCACGGCGATGCCGGCCAGCGAGCATGCCAGCGTGCAGGCCCAGGTCCATTGCCAGCCGCCGGCGCGGTGCGCCACCCAGGCCACCACCGGCGGCGCGACGAACTGGCCCAGCGACGAGGCCTGCTGCATCAGGCCCACCGTGGTCGAGACCGTCGAGGGCGTGGGCGCCACACGCACCGCCAGCATGAAGAGCGTGGCCGGCACCATGCCGCCGCACAGCGAGAACAGGCAGATCGCCACATACCGCGGCAGCAGCGACCACGCGCCTGCGGCCGCGCCACTCCATCCGGCGAAGGCCGCCACGGCGGCGACGCCCATGGCCGCGAAGCCGAGCCGAAGCAGGTGGACCGGCGCCCAGCCGCGCTGCAGCAGCCGCCCCCCGACCACATTGCCCACCATGTTGAGCGCCGCCGCCAAAGCCGTCAGCCCAGAAGTCGCGCCGGCGCCGAGGCCCGCTGCGACGCAGATGGTGGGCAGGAAGCCGATGACGGCGATCCACTGCGCCGCATACAGGCCGAAGGCCGCCGCAGCGCCCCAGCCGCGCGGCGTGCGCACAGTGAGCGCGAGGCGCTGCGACCAGGATTCGGTGCCACCGGCGCCCGGGGACCGTTGGCGCGGATCGGGCGCCACCGCGCGCCACAGCCCGAACGCTGCCACGGCGGAGGCCGCCGCCAGGCCCTGCCACCACAGCGCCCAGCCGCCGCGCGCAATGACCGTCGGACCCAGCAGCAACGCCAGCGCCACACCGACCGGCATGTAGGCACCCCACAACCCCATCGCCGCCTTGTCAGCGCCCGCGGGCGCGAGGCGCCGGATCAGCCCCGGTCCGGGCATCACGGCCAGCAGGAAGCCCAGCCCCTCGACGCCGCGCCAACCCAGCAGCCACGCCACCGGCGCGGCGACGTGGCCCGCGAGGCTGCCGGCGGCGCTGGCGGCGCTGAGCAGCAGCAGCCCGGCCAGCATGCTGCGGCGCAGCCCGATGGAGTCGGCCGCCAGGCCCGCCACCATGCCCAGCAGCATGCCCGCCACCTGCACCAGCGACAGCAGGAAGCCGGCTTCGAGCAGGCTGACCTGCAACTGCGCCTGCAATGCCGGGACGGCGGGCGGCAGCTTGCCGACGTGCAGCGAGGCTGCGACCCCGGCCGCCACGACGACCAGCGCCGCCGACGGAACGCGTGGGCTGGGACTCATTGGGGCACCTTCGGCTTCGCCTGTGGTGCGAGCCCCCTTCGGAGCGGCCGTGCGGGGGCTCATGCCACCCACCGGGCGCCGGTCAGGCGTTCGTGCTCGCGCATGGCGAAGCGGTCGGTCATGCCGGCGATGTAGTCGGCCACGGCGCGCGGCCGGTCGGCCCGCACGGCATAGGACTCGGGCAGCGCCGCCGCGCCGTCGACGTAGGCAGCGAACAGATCCCGCACCGCCTGCTGGGCCTGTCGCGTGGTCTGCGTCACCTGCGGATGGCGGTACAGGTTGGCGAACAGGAACTGCTTGAGCGCCGCGGACTGCGCGCGCATGCCGGCACTGAACTGCACCAGCGGCGGCGCGGCCCGCACGCCCTGCGCATCGGCCGGGGCGTGCTTGCGCAGTGCGGCGCGGGTGGCGTCGATCACGTCGTACACCTGCGCGCTCAGCATGCGGCGGATGGTCTCGTAAAGCAGCCGTCGCCCGGCCAGGCCGGGGTGTTCGACGGCGGCCTCGCACCGACGGCGCTCGACGAGCTCGACCTCGGCCAGATCCTCGATGCGCAGCAGGCCGGAGCGCACGCCATCGTCAATGTCGTGCGCGTTGTAGGCGATCTGGTCGGCCAGGTTGCACAGCTGGGCCTCCAGGCTCGGCTGCCCCCCCTGCAGGAAGCGGCGCGCGATGCCGCCGGGTTCCAACGCCTCGAGGCGCTGCGCGTTGGCGCGTGAGCAGTGTTTGAGGATGCCCTCGCGCGTCTCGAAACACAGATTCAGGCCGTCGAACTGGGGGTAGCGATGCTCCAGCGAGTCGACGACGCGCAGGCTCTGCAGGTTGTGCTCGAAGCCGCCATGCGCGGCCATGCAGTCGTTCAGCGCGTCCTGCCCGGCGTGGCCGAAGGGCGTGTGGCCCAGATCGTGCGCCAGCGCGATGGCTTCGACCAGGTCCTCGTTCAGGCCCAGCGGTCGCGCGATCGAGCGGGCGAGCTGTGCCACCTCGAGCGAGTGCGTGAGCCGCGTGCGGAACAGGTCGCCCTCGTGGTTGAGGAAAACCTGGGTCTTGTAGACCAGGCGCCGGAAGGCGGTGGAATGGACGATGCGGTCGCGGTCCCGCTGGAAGTCGTCGCGGGTCGGGGCAGCCGACTCCGGGTGCCGGCGCCCGCGCGAAAGGGCCGGCTGGCTGGCCCAGGGTGTTGGTGAGGCGATGTCGGTGAGCGGCGCAGGATTGGACATCAAATCAGGCTCCAGCGCCCGTCCTGCTTGCGCGAGCAGCTATCGATTTCGTAGCAACGAGATGCTCACGCACAGCATTCGGCCAGTACCTCGCGCACGAGGGCATCGGGCGCCGGGCGCATCACGGCCGAGCCGGGCCGGTCGATGACGACGAAGCGGATCTCGCCGGCCTCGGATTTCTTGTCGACCCGCATGAGCGACAGGTACCGCTCCGCGCCCAGATCCGGAGCGCGCACCGGCAGGCCGGCGCGCTCGATCAACGCGGTGAGCCGGCGCACGAAGGCGGCATCGACGCCGCCCAGCTTTTCCGACAGGTGGGCTGCCATGACCATGCCGCAACCCACGGCCTCGCCGTGCAGCCACTCGCCATAGCCCAGGCCGGATTCGATCGCATGGCCGAAGGTGTGGCCGAAGTTGAGGATGGCGCGCAGCCCCGCTTCACGCTCGTCCTGCCCCACGACGGCCGCCTTGATCTCGCAGCTGCGCCGCACGGCGTGGGCCAGGGCCGGGGCGTCGCGCGCCACCAGGGCGTCGATGTTCGCCTCGATCCAGTCGAGGAAAGCCATGTCGGCGATGGGGCCGTACTTGATGATCTCGGCCAGGCCGGCCGCGATCTCGCGCTGCGGCAGCGTCTGCAGCGTGTCGAGGTCGCACAGCACCAGCTGCGGCTGGTAGAAGGCGCCGACCATGTTCTTGCCCAGCGGGTGGTTGATCGCCGTCTTGCCGCCGACGGACGAATCGACCTGCGCCAGCAGCGTTGTGGGCACCTGCACGAAGGGCACGCCACGCATGTAGCACGCGGCGGCGAAGCCGGCCATGTCGCCCACCACGCCGCCGCCGAGCGCGAAAAGCACCGTCTTGCGATCGGCGCCATGGCCCAGCAACGCATCGAAGATCAGGTTGAGGGTCTCCCAGTTCTTGTGCGCCTCACCGTCGGGCAGTTCCAGCACCCGCACCGAGCGAAAGCGCTCTGCGAGGGCGCCGCAAACGGCCTGCGCGTAGAGCGGCGCGACCGTCGTGTTGGTGACGACCAGTGCCGTCGCGGCGGCGGGCAGTTCGGCATAGCTTGCAGCGTCCGCGATCAGGCCAGGGCCGATCACGATCGAGTAGCTGCGCTCGCCCAGGTCGATGCCGACGCGCTCGGGCGCAGCGATGGAGACGGAAGACATGGCCGGAAGTGTAGTGGCGGGCGCATCGACCTCGTCGGTGCGGGCCAAGGCGCCCCCAAGATGTCGGCTCAGCCGGGCGCAGCCGGCGATGCGGGCGCCACGTTCAGGCCCGAGCCCTCGAGCGCGGTCACGATGGCTTGCACCAACGCACCGACGGAGGGCTTGCCGGTCTCGACGATGCGGTGCGCCGTCTCGCGGTAGAGAGGGTCGCGCGCGGCGTGGAGCTCGCGCAGGCGTCCGAGCGGATCGGCCACCTGAAGCAGCGGCCGCTTGACGTCGTGTCGCAGGCGCCGGTAGAGGTCCTCGGGCGTGGACTGCAGGTAGATCACATGGAAGTGCGCGCGCAGGCTGTCTCGATTGGCCGGGCGCAGCACAGCGCCGCCGCCCGTGGCCACCACACCGGCCGCAGCACGGCCGAGTTCGGACATCACCTGCGCTTCGAGGTCGCGGAAGCGCGCTTCGCCTTCGCGTTCGAAAAATTCGCGGATCGAGCAGCCGATGCGTTGCTCGATGACCTGGTCGCTGTCGACGAAGGGAACGTCGAGCCGCTGCGCCAGACGGCGGCCGACCGCAGACTTGCCCGAACCGGGCAGACCCACCAGAGCGAGTGCCGTCACACGCGCGGGGGCACGCGGCGCACTCAGCGCGCCGCGTTGCGGTCGGTGATCATCTTCGGCGTGATAAAGACGAGCATTTCGGTCTTGTTGGCAACGCGCTCGCGATTGCGGAACAGTGCGCCAATGATGGGCGCCTCACCCAGCACCGGAATCCGCGATTCGTCGTTGGTTTCGGTGAGTTCGAAGATACCACCGATCACCACCGTACCGCCGTTCTCGACCAGCACCTCGGTCTGCACGTGCTTGGTGTTGATGGCGGGGCCGGCCGTCGTGTTCACGCCGCGGGCATCCTTGCTCACGTCGAGCGTCAGGATGATGTTGCCCTCGGGCGTGATCTGCGGCGTGACCTCGAGTTTCAGCACGGCCTTGCGGAAGGAGATCGAGGTCGCGCCGCTGGACGTGGCCTGCTGGTAGGGGATTTCCTCGCCCTGCTCGATCAGCGCCTTCGTCTGATCGGCCGTGATGACGCGCGGACTGGAGATCAGCTTGCCCTTGCCATCGGCTTCGAGCGCGGAAATCTCGAGGTTCAGCATGCGCGAGAAGCTCGAGTTGAACAGCGCCAGGGTGAAGGCGCCGGCCGCGTTGCCCGTGCCGCCAGCATCACCCGCCGGAAGATTGATCAGATTGCTCAGCGTCGGCGACGCGAAGTTCACCGTCGGGCTCGTCGTGGTCGACGTGGTCACACCGTTGGTGGTGGTCGAGGTGGTCCCGCCACCGGTGACCGAGGGCCAGGTGCCGATGGAATTGCGGCGGTTGATTGCCCCACCGCCCAGGCGGGCGCCGAGCGACTTGCCGAACGTGTCGGAGGCCTCGACGATGCGCGCCTCGATCATCACCTGCCGCACAGGGATATCGAGCTTCTGGATCAGCTCGGCCACCTGGGCGAGCTTGGACGGGATGTCCGACACGAAAAGCTGGTTGGTGCGCGATTCGGCGATGACGCTGCCACGAGGGCTGAGGATGCGGGTGGTCGTGCCGGAGCCGCCACCGCCGCCGGAACCTTGTCCAGTCCCGGTGAGGCCCTGCGCGATGGCGATCGCCTTGGTGTAGTTCAGCTGGAATGACTGCGTCCGCAGGGGCTCGAGGTTTTCGATGGCCGCGCGGGCCTCGAACTCCATCTTCTCCTTGGCGTTGATCTCGTCCTTGGGCGCAATCCACAGCACCGTGCCGTTCTTGCGCATGCCCAGGTTCTTGGCCTGCATGATGATGTCCAGGGCCTGGTCCCAAGGCACATCCTTCAGACGCAGCGTGAGGGAGCCGGTGACCGAGTCGGAGGTCACGATGTTGAAGTTCGTGAAGTCCGCGATGACCTGCAGCAGCGAGCGGATCTCGATGTTCTGGAAGTTCAGTGACAGCTTCTCGCCGTTGTAGCCCACGCCCTGCGTGAGCTTGGTCGGGTCGACCTTGCGCGGACGGACTTCGACGACGAACTGGTTGTCGCTCTGGTAGGCGCTGTGCTCCCACTCGCCCCGCGGCTCGATGGTCATGCGCACGCGGTCACCCACCTGCTGCGTGTTGATGAACTGTACCGGCGTGTTGAAGTCCGCCACGTCCAGGCGGCGGCGCAGCCCTTCGGACAGGGTCGACTTGGTGAATTCGACCACCAGGTTGCGGCCTTGCGGACGCACGTCGACGCCGACCTGGTTGTTCGGCAGATCGACGATCACGCGGCCCGTGTTGTCGGGGCCGAGGCGGAAATCGATGTCCTTGAGCGGCAGGCTGTCGCGGTTGCGGGTCTCGGCGAAGCTCGACTGCGCCGAGGCGACCAGTGCGGCGCCCGGCACGGGATCCAACACGACGAGCAACGATTTGCCCTGGATCTCGGCGCGGTAGGCCGCCGCCTGCTTGAGGTTGAGCACGAGGCGTGTGCGCTCACCGGCCTGCACCACATTGACCGAGCGCAGGTTGCCCTGGTTCATGTCGAGCGCGGAGCGTCCGATGGCGTTCGTCACGCCGGGAAAATCGAGTGCGATGCGGGCGGGGTTCTGGACCACGAATCCTGCGGGCACGGCAGCCAGCGGCTGCGAGAGGTCGATCCGCACCACCTCGGCGCCCGATTGCATCGAGCTGGTGACCGCCTCGATGGCGTTCTGAGCGTGGGCCACGGCTGCGGCACCCAGGGCCAGAACACAGAGGCCGGCCGCACGCAACCAGTTGACAGTGCGCATATTCTTCTTTGCTTGGGGATTCATTTCGACCTCTCTTGCAGTTGCAGCGTGGCCGTACGCTCGATCCATTCGCCGGCAGCGTCCTGCACGATTTCACGCAAGCCGAGTTCCGTTTCGTCGATGTGGGTGACGCGCCCGTAATTCAGGCCCAGGTGGTTACCGACGCGCACCTGGTAGAGCAGCTTGTCCACGCTGACCAGCGCCACGCGTTGACCGTTCCGGTTGAGGCTGCCGACCATGGCCATCGAGTCGAGCGGGAAGGCCTCGAGTGCTTCCTTGCGTCGCGACAGCTCAGGCGCGATGAGGTCGGAGTTGCCCGTCTGGCTCGAGTCGCGGCGCAGCGCCTGGGTCAGCTTGACGCTGTTGAAGGGCTCCACGGCGGCCCCTTCGGTATAGGGCTGCGGCGTGAACTTGGTGGGTTCGGGAATGGGCGTCACCCGCGGCTTGACCTGGGCACGCTGCTCGCGCATCCAGGTGCGCAGATCGTCCTGCTCCGAGCCGAAGCAACCGGCCAGGGTCACGGTCACGAGGACCCACAACGGAAAGTACCGGGCCTTCATTTCTTCTTCGCCTGAGCCGTCGCCTTCTTCTGGGCGGCCTGTTCCTCGGCATCCAGGTAGCGGTAGGTGCGTGCCGTGGCGTCCATCGTCAGCGCTCCATCCTTCTGCGGCGCAATCGACAGGTTATTGAGCGTCACGATGCGCGAGAGGTTGGCCACGTCGGCCACGAAGGCGCCCATGTCGTGGTAGCGACCGGTGACCTTCACGGCGATGGGCAGTTCGGCGTAGTAGTCACGCACCACCACCTGGCCGGGACGGAAGAGTTCGAACTGCAGGCTGCGCCCCAGACCCGCCTGGTTGATGTCGGACAGCAAGGCGTCCATCTCTGCCTTGCTGGGCAGCTGCTTCTCGAGCAGGGTGACGTATTGCTGGACCTGCTCGCGCTGCTTCTTCAGCAGATCGAGATTGACCGCCTGCGCCACCTTCTTCTGGTAGTCGGCGCGCAGTGCCGTTTCCTTGCCGCGTTCGGCTTCGAGTTCGTCGTTGACGCCGCTCAGCCAGATGAACCACAGCGCCACCACGACGAGCGCCGCGACGGCTGCGCACAGCGCGTAGCGCGGCACCGGCGGCCAGCTTGCCGGGTCGCTGGTGTTCAGTCCGCGGAACTGGTTGGCCGTGCGCTGAAGCGTAGCGGCAATGTCCACTTTTGAGGGCGTACGTCGCGTGGCCATGCTCAACCCTTCGCGCCCGCCTGGGCGGCGGCACCCGCAGCAGCAGGCTTCTTGTCGTCGGTCGGGCGCTTCACGCCGACCCGCACCGTGAAGTTGGCCACACGACGCTGGTCGCGCTGCGACAGCGCCACCGTCGCCGCCGTGATCTCGACCAGCTCCGGCTTGACCAGCCAGGGACTGCTGTTGCCGAGATTACGCAGCAGTTCGGACACACGCTCGTTCGACTGCGCCATGCCCTGCAAGGTGACGACCCGGTTGTCCTGCTTCATGCTGGTCAGGTAGACACCGTCGGGGAGTTGGCGCACCAGTTCGTTGAGCAGGTGCACCGGCAGGTTGCGGTCACCCTGCAGGTCTTCGACCGCCTGCTGGCGTGCGCTCAGGGCCGAGATCTCGGCCTGCAGCGTGGAGATTTCCTTGATCTCGTCGTCGAGTTTCTTGATCTCGGCCTGCAGGAAGCCGTTCTTCGACTGCTGCTCGGTGATCTGGGTCTGCAGCCAGACGTAGCCCGCGCCTGCGAGCAAGCCACCAATGAGCGCCGCAGCGCCCAGCGACGCATAGAAGTTTTCGCGCCGCCGCTTTCGTGCCGCTTCGCGGTGCGGCAACAGGTTGATGAGGATCACTGCACGAACCTCCGCATGGCGAGGCCGCAGGAGGTGAGGTACGACGGCGCTTCGCGACGCACTTTCTTCTCGCGCACGCCGGCACCGAATTCCATGCCTTCGAAGGGATTGACCAGCGAACAGGCGAAGGAGGTCTGGCGCGTCACAGCGCTGGTCAGGCCGGGCAGGGACGCCGAGCCACCGGCCAGGAGGACGTAGTCCACGCGGTTGTGCGGCGTGCTCGTGAAGAAGAACTGCAAGGCGCGGGCGATTTCCTGAGCGATGCTGGCGACGAAGGGCTTTAGCACGCCAGCCGCGTAGTCCGCGGGCAGTTCGCCGCTGCGCTTCTTCGCTTCCGCCTCTTCCGCCGAAAAACCGTACTGGCGGACGATGAGCTGGGTCAGCTGCGCGCCGCCGAAGGCCTGGTCGCGGTCGTAGAGCACTTCCTGGTTCCGAAGCACCTGCATGCTGGTGGTGAAGGCTCCCACTTCGAAGAGCGCCACCACGGCGTCCTGGCCCTGTCCGGGCAGTTGCTCGATCAATCGCGAGGTCGCGAGGCGCGACGCGAAGGATTCGACGTCGAGGATCGAGGCCTTCAGACCGGCGGCTTCGGCCAGGCCCTGGCGATCCTGCACCTTCTCCTTGCGCGAAGCGGCGATGAGCACCTCGACGTCGTCCGACGAACCCGCACTGGGCCCGACAACACAGAAGTCCAGGCTCACTTCGTCGAGAGAGAAGGGGATGTACTGGTTGGCTTCCGACTCGACCTGCAGTTCGAGTTCCTGCTCGCTCATGCCGCCGGGCAGGATGATCTTCTTGGTGATCACGGCCGACGGTGGCAGCGCCAGGGCGGCGTTCTTGGTGCGCGTGCCGCTCTTGCGGACCACCCGCCGCACGGCCTCGGCCACCTCGTCGAATTTCTCGACATTGCCATCGGTGATCCAGCCACGCTCCAGCGGCTCGATCGCGCAGCGCTCGAGCACGAGCTTCCCACCGGCGTCCTGAGTCAACTCGACCAGCTTGACACTGGAGGAACTGACGTCGAGGCCGAGCAGAGGCGCCGGCTGGCGACGAAACAAGGAACCCAAGGCAACCAAGAGCTATCCCGCCTGTTTGTAACGAATGGCAAAAATTGCGTGTGGTTGCATGCTATCAGCAGCGCACGCGCAAAACCAAGCCTTGTGGGAGGACGACCACAGCAATCGTTGTCAAAAGCTGACGGCTTTCCATGCCGACTGCCACTTTGGTCACAAATTGAAGCCATTGGACTTCAGGCTGCGGCGGCAGCGCTTTCGGGGGGCCCGCTTTTTATAATGACCGGTCACTCCCCGCTCTCTCCATGCCCGACACATCGCGCGCCTCCGGGCCTGCCAAGACCCCACCTCCTTCGAAGCGCGCGACCTGGCTGACTTGGCTCCTGCGCTTCTTCGCCTGGACGACCGGGATCCTGCTGGCTGGCCTGGCTTCGGTGCTAATCGTGGTGGCGGTGGCACTGGCGGTGGCCTATCCGAACCTTCCCGACGTGTCGGACCTGGCCGACTATCGGCCCAAGCTGCCCCTTCGGGTGTTCACCTCCGACGGCATCCTGATGGGCGAATTCGGCGAAGAGCGCCGCAACCTCACCCCCATCTCGACCATTCCGAAGGTGATGAAGGACGCGGTGCTGGCCGCGGAGGATGCGCGCTTCTACACGCACGGTGGCGTCGACTACAAGGGCGTGATCCGCGCCGGCCTGGCCAACCTGAACCGCATCAAGAGCCAGGGCGCGTCGACCATCTCGATGCAGGTGGCCCGGAACGTGTATCTCAGCTCGGAAAAGACCCTCACCCGCAAGATCTACGAAATCCTGCTCACCTTCAAGCTCGAGCACCAACTCACGAAGGACCAGATCTTCGAGATCTACCTGAACCAGATCTACCTGGGCAACCGCGCCTACGGCTTCGCTGCGGCCTCGGAAGCCTACTTCGGCAAGCCGCTGAAGGACATCACCATCGCACAGGCCGCCATGCTCGCGGGCCTGCCCAAGGCACCGGGCGCCAACAACCCGGTCAACAATCCGTCGCGTGCGCGCGGACGCCAGTTGTACGTCATCGACCGCATGGTCGAGGCCGGCTTCATCACCGAGCAGGAGGCCGAAGCGGCCCGCAAGGAAGAACTCCACCTGCGCGACGGCCAGGAGCCGGGCCGGCTGCATGCCGAGTACGTCGCCGAGACGGTGCGCCAGCTCATGTATGCCCAGTACGGCGACAGCACCTACACCCGCGGCCTGAAGGTCTACACCTCGATCGTCGCGGCCGACCAGACGGCCGCCTACACGGCCCTGCGCAAGGGCATCATGGACTACGAGCGCCGCCAGATCTACCGCGGCCCCGAGAAGTTCATCGACCTGCCGAACGATCCCAAGGATCTCGACGATGCCGTCGACGAGGCGCTGGCCGAACACCCCGACAACGGCGACGTGATGTCGGCCGTGGTGCTCAAGGCCAACGCCAAGCAGATCGACGCCGTGCGTGCGAATGGCGACACGCTGCAAATCACGGGCGAAGGCCTGCGCCCCGCACAATCGGGCCTGTCCGACAAGGCACCGCCCAACATCAAGATCCGTCGCGGCGCAGTCATCCGAGTGGTCAAGACGCCCAAGAACACCTGGGAGATCACGCAGTTGCCCGAGGTCGAGGGCGCTTTCGTCGCGCTCGACCCGCGCGATGGCGCGGTGAAGGCGCTGGTCGGTGGCTTCGACTTCGGCAAGAACAAGTTCAATCACGTCACGCAAGCCTGGCGCCAGCCGGGCTCGAGCTTCAAGCCCTTCATCTACTCGGCCGCACTCGAGAAGGGCTTCATGCCCAGCACCGTGGTGAATGACGGCCCCCTGTTCTTCGACGCGGGCACCACCGGCGGCCAGCCGTGGGAACCCAAGAACTACGACGGCACCTTCGAAGGCCCCATGTCGCTGCGCCGGGCGCTGATGAAGTCCAAGAACATGGTGTCGATCCGCATCCTGCAGTCGATCGGCACGCGCTACGCGCAGGACTGGATCGGCAACTTCGGCTTCGAACGCGAGAAACATCCCGCCTACCTGCCGATGGCCCTGGGTGCGGGCTCGGTCACGCCGATGCAGATGGCCACCGCCTATTCGGTGTTCGCCAACGGCGGCTACCGCGTCAATCCCTACCTCATCACCAAGATCACCGACCACAAGGACAAGGTGCTGGTCGACGTGCAGCCCCCGCTGCTCAACGAGTCGATGCGCGCCATCCCGCAGCGCAACGCCTTCATCATGGACAGCCTGCTGCAGTCCGTCGCCAGCGGCGGGACGGCCGCGAAGGCGCAGGCCACGCTCAAGCGCACCGACCTGTACGGCAAGACGGGCACGACCAACGACTCGCTCGATGCCTGGTTCGCCGGCTTCCAGCCGACCATCGCTGCGGTCGTGTGGATGGGCTACGACACGCCGCGCAAGCTGGGCGACCGCGAAACCGGCGGCGGGCTGAGCCTGCCGATCTGGATCAGCTTCATGCAGACCGCGCTCAAGGGCGTGCCGGTGGCCGAATTGCCGCCGCCGCCGGGCGTGGTGCAGGTCGGTGGCGAGTGGTACTTCGACGACTACACGCCAGGCCGCGCCGTGTCCACGCTGGGTGTGGAAGCCGCGGCGCCGGCCACGGCCGACCCGAATGCCGCGCCGGCCGGCGGCAGTGGCGGGGGCGGCAGCGAGGAGCGCAACCGCATCCTCGACATGTTCCGCAACTGACGCCCGGCGCCCGCACGCGCCGCTTCCCCGCCGCTCAGGCGGCGCAGAAGCGCAGCGGCAGGCCAGCCTGCAAGGTCGCCTCGCGCGACAGGTTCTCGAACAGTTCCTCGCCCGTCTTGGTGTCGAGCCAACGCTGGCCGTCGTGCCGGTAGTGGTAGCCGCCGGTGCGCGCGGCCAGCCAGATCTCGTGCAGCGGCGGCTGCAAATTGATCACGAGCTGGCTGCGGTTGGCGAAGGTGAGCGTGATCATCCCGCCCACGCGCTGGTTGTCGATGTCCGCGTCGGTCGCCTCGTTGATGCGGTCGCAGCTCTGCTCGATGGCCGCCAGCGCGGCTTCCGCAAGGTCGAGGTACTCGGGTTCGGTCATGACTAGAGTTTTTGTCCTAGGGCGCGAAGCCTGCTCTTGAGCGTCTTGGCTAGCTCTTCGTCGCCATCACGTTGAGCATCGTCTAGCAGGGCTTCAAGCGCCGCTTCTGCTACGTCTTCTTTGGCCACCTTGGCCAGCATCACGCGCGATCGCGGCGTGCATGCCTTCTTGCCGTGCTTCCACATGGAAATGTGAGTCTCTGGCACGCCGATCTGTGCGGCCAGTGCTCGGCCGCTGCCGGCAATCGAAATACCTTTTTCGATAAGCAAATTCAATTGACTCATGTTTACTTCCAAAGGTAAATTTGCTGAACTTACTCAAGAAAGTAAGTCAACCTGAATCGGTAAAGCCGATTCTGCCATTTCAGGAGCGGCCATGCTTTCTTTCCCCTCTCACTGTGCTGTCTGCGGACAGCCTTGGTTCATAAACCACGATTGCCCCCCCGCTGGCGCCTCGCAAGAGGCAAACGGCGCTGAAAGCCTGGCCGCTCCGGCGCCTGGCCAGCGGGCGGGCACCCCTCCTACCGTGTTCGTCGTCTCGTGGATGGAGCGAAGCCTTCGCCGCCGCGCGTCCGACTGGAAAGAGCGGATCGTCATGTTCGACAACTACGACTCCGCCGTGCGTGCTGCCCAGGCCGCAAAGGCACGCGGCTGGTGCCCTGGCATCGTCCGGAGGATGGCCCGTTGACCAGGCCCAATCTCCTTGTGCTGGACGGCGAGCAAGTCAAGCTGCGGCTCTTGGCTGAGCGTATCGAGACGCGCTCTCCCGTGCACGTCGATTGGCTGCGCTTCACCGTGCAGCGCCGCCTCACGACAACGCCTTCGGCCGATCTGCTGTTTGGCCCTGAGCCCTTCAACGTCTGGGAAGCCCAGGCACACCGCGTGCACAAGGCCCTCGCTGAGTTGCCCGACGCCGAGCATTGGGTCGGCGCCGAAGCCCTCCAGCTTGCGCAGGACGTGTGCCACGCGCTCGGCGACGAGTTCAGCGTGGCCGCCGAAGTCCGTAAGGGCCACGACTTCTATCGCCACCGCTGGAGCATCGAGCGCAACAGCGTCGAGGTGGGATGGATCGGGTTCCTGGCCAGCAGCACGAGCCCGCGCCAGCAAGCCCAGGCGAAGACCATGCACGTCAACCTTTACGGGGCTGCGTGCACCTTCGCTGCGTCCGGCTGGATGGGGCGCATGGCCTTGCTCATCGCCGGCCGCGACGGCGATATCACTCGCGCGGACCTGGCGCTGGACTTCTTCGACGGCATGCCCGGTGGCCTCGATGGAGTTCGCGATGACTACATGGCTGGCGTGATGAACGTTGGCGGCAAGCAGCCCAAGTGCAGCCAGGTAGGCGACTGGTGCAACAACCGTGAGCGGTCGTTCTACATCGGCAGCAAGCAGGCCGGGAAGCAGACCAACGTCTACGAAAAGGGCCACCAGCTATTCGGAGCCGACAGCGGCAGTCTCTGGACCCGCATCGAGCTGCGGTACGGCAACAAGCTGCGCGTGTTGCCGGTGGATCTGCTGCGCCGCCCTGCTGACTTCTTCGCAGGTGCCAGCGAATGGCACGCCCGCATGCTGGCCGTCGCCGATGGCCAGGTGCAACCTGAGCCGATCAAGACCACGCCGCGCCTGGCCGACGAGACCGCCGACGCGGCGCTTTATCGCGTCGGCCGCTGGGTCGCTGATGTGGCCATGCCCGCCGTCTCGTTCCTGCTCTCAGTCGGTGGCGATCAGTTCGTGTCCGACCTCTACACCGAGCAGCGCCCGCATCGCTTGCGTGGTTTCTCTCTCGGCCAGTTGACGGCAGCAGTTCCGCGCGTCCTGGACAAGTTCACCAAGCCCTACGCCGCTGGCCACGGTTGTGACGGGCTAAACCTTCTGGCCGCATAGGAGATTGACGTGCAGATGAATTCGGAAGTCTTGGTGCATGGCATCAAGGAAAGCACGGGGACGTTCGAAGGCAAAGCCTTCTCGTCCACCGTGTTCCATTGCGAAGTGGACATGAAGGAGAACGGCGCCGGCCGCGCTCTGGGCCACGTCACGCGCCCGTTCAAGCTCGGCGATCACACCGAGTTCGAGAAGTGGGCGCACCTGGGCCCGGTGCTCAACAACGGCCCGATCCGCGCCGTGGCCACGTTCGAGATGGAAGCCACGCGCGAGGACGGCACCAAGCTGCTGCTCGTCGCCATCCGGCCGGTGGACGCCAAGCCGGCCGCGCCCGCTGCGCCCAAGGTCCCGCAGGCTGCGTGATGCGCTTCGTCGTCCAGTCTCTCGAAACCGGGCGCTTTCTGTGCCCGTCCCTCTTGGACGGGTCGCCGGAGTGGGTTCGCTCGTTGCGGGAGGCTGGCGGCGGCGTGATTGGCGACTACGACGAAGCCGTGTCGATGGCTGTGGAGTGGGCAGAGAACGGCGAAGACTTGACGGTCGTGGACCTGGACCGCCTCGGCACTGCGAACGACTACGGGGTGGGCAATGCAGGTTGATGGCTTCGTGCTTGGCGTCGGCGTCACGTCGCTCCTATGGGCCTTCTACACGGTCGGCGTGGACCTGGCGTGCAACGCAGGTGCGCGCCGTGATCGCATCGCAAAGGCTCGTTCGCG
This sequence comes from Pseudomonadota bacterium, assembly GCA_018241185.1. Lineage (GTDB taxonomy): Bacteria > Pseudomonadota > Gammaproteobacteria > Burkholderiales > Burkholderiaceae_C > Xenophilus. Next base: position 20,803 of record JAFEEH010000197.1, read on the forward strand.
GGCGATGGCGACGGCTGGGACGGAGCGAAGCGACGACCGTGCCGGCGGCGGCGCCCAAGTGTCTGCCCTCCCCGATGGTAATCACGGGGAGAACCTCGGAAACGGCGCACCGCTCGATCAGACCGGGAGCGGTCGCTGATGTATTGCGCTCTGCGGGCATCCGATGCCACGTACACCGAAGTGTCGTGCGACACGCAGGGCGCGTTGATGGTTTTGTCCAACGTGGAGTTGGCTCGCATGAGCCCGTTCTACATGGACCTCGAATCGGCAGTGGTAATTGGAGGGGCCATGCTGTTGAGCATGTCCGTAGCGTGGTTGCTGCGGATGGCTCGCCTATCCCTCGGGGGCCGAGAGGCCGAAAGTGAGTGAGCTATGAAAGATCTGATGAACAACGTCCGTGTGGCGCTCCTGAACAAGGTTGCGCGTCGTGAACTGGCAGTGGCCTTGGCCGGTGCCGGTGCAATGATTGCGCCCCACGCGCACGCGGCTGGCGAGTTCACCGTGGACACCACGACCATCGTGGCCACGATCGTTGCCGGCGTCACCGCCGTGTCGGCGATCGGCCTGGCAACGCTGTCGCTGGTCGTGGTGATCAAGCTGTTCAAGTGGATGCAGCGCACGCTCTAAAAAGGCGGGAAAGCCACCTCGGGCAACAGGGCCTGGGGTGGCTTTTTTTTTGACCTGGTCAAGGACACATCATGGAAGCGAACGGGCTATGGGTACTTTTAAACATCATCATCTGCGGTTGCATCATCTTCTGGCCTTGATCGTGTTTTGTTTCGCGTGCGTTGTGCCGGCGCGTGCTGCAATTCCTGCTTCGTCTGGCTATAAGACCGAGTTGGGGTTGTCGGCTATTGGTGTCGCGAGCTATTCCGCCACTGGGGCGGACTGGGTGAAATCTTGCGATGCCTACCTTGCGGCGTGGCCATCGCCTGCATACGTTGTAAAGAAGAAGAGCGCTAGTCCGACCGCGTGCGTGTTTTCCGTGCAGCGTGTCTCAACAGGTGAATTCACTTTTGACAACGCCGCTGCGACGACGACGCAGGTGTCTGGTGTTTGTCCCGCTAACAGTGCTCTTAGCGGCTCGGTGTGTATGTGCAATCAAGGTTTTGTGGAAGGTAGCGGGTCAGCGGCGGGGACGTGTGTGGTGCCGCCTGATCCGTGCGCAAAGCTGACTGGCTTGGGGAGTTCGGAAGTTGAATGGACTGCTACGGACACTGGCGCGACATACAACTTTTGTGAGAACGGCCCTAACTCGTGCGCTATGTACGCGCGGCCTTCGGTGTGCGTGAAGCGTGCCGATGGCAAGTATCAGTGCGTGGGCGATAGCTACTGGTCTGGTGCGCGTGCGGCTAGTTGCGCTGGCGATGGTTCGTCGGGTGCGTCGCCTGCGCCGCAGAAGCCGCCTCAGCCGCCCTGTCCCGCTGGACAGCAGCAAGGCACGTTCAATGGAACGACGATCTGCGCGCCTATCGGTACAGACACGCCCACTCAGGCCCCTGCGCCTGGTAACGGGTCCAGCGAGGTCAAGAAGCCTGATGGGTCGGCAGTGCAGACCACTCAGAGCGGTTCCACGAGCTGTTCCGGTGGGACGTGTACTACTACGACCACCAACAACACGGTGATCATTAACAAGCCAGGCGACACGAGCTGCCCGCAGGGCACCACGCAGGGAACCACGACGAAGGACGGGCAGACAGTCACGACGTGCTCCAGCTCGTCGACGTCCACCAGCACCGGCAGCCAGGCCGGGTTCTGCAAGGACAACCCGTCGAGCAAGCAATGCGGCTCTGGCCAGGGAGGCGGGTTTGGTGGCGATTGCAAGGCCGGCTTCAAGGCTGTGAGCGATGATGCAGTGCTCAACGCGATGGCCGAGGAACAGTACAGGCGGAACTGCGAATTCTTCGGGAAGGACGAAGACCAAAATAGCACCGTCAACAAAGCGTTGTCGGGCCAGGACGGCAAGAACGCCGAGAAGATGAAGGCCGATGCTGCCGGCGCACCGGTGAGCGTCGGGTCTTTCGACACGGCAGGGTACGGCTGGGGCACGGGCTGTCCCGCCGACCCGGTTGTGCCTATCCCGTGGGGCGCGGGTGGTGACCTGGTGATTCCGTTCTCGAGGCTCTGCGGGCCTCTGTCGTTGTTGTCGATGGCTGGCGTTGCGCTGACGCTGCTGGGCTGCATGGTGTGGCTGATTGGTCCTAAGCAAGGGGGTGCGTGATGCCGTGGATTGCCTCTGTCATCTTGGGTGGGCTGCTGGAGCTGATGGGTTCGCTCGTCGGGCGCGCTCTGCTCGCTCTCGGTTTTGGCTTCGCTGAGTACGCGGGCGTGAGCTTGTTGTTCGATCAGGTGAAGGCTTACGCGAGTTCTGCGCTCGGCGGTTTTGGCTCGTCGGACCTCGTCGCGTGGGCTGGTTTCTTCCGCATCGATCAGCACATCACCATCATCATCAGCGCCATCGGCGTGAAGATGATTTTTAACGGCCTGACTGGCAGTCGCGTGCGTAAGCTCGTTCAGAAGTAGCTATGCCTATCCAGTTCATCACTGGCCTGCCGCGCGCGGGCAAAACGCTGTGGACTCTGACGCATGTGAAGGAGCGGGCAGAGAAAGAGAATCGCCAGGTCTATTTCTGCAACATCCCAGGCGTGACGATCCCGGGCTGGGAAGAAATCGACCATCCGGACAAGTGGCTCGATCTGCCCAACGGCGCGATCATCGTCGTGGACGAGTTGCAAGACTTCTGGGGTAAGCAGCCCACCGGCGCCAAGGTGCCTCTGCCGATCTTGGAGCTATCGAAGCATGGCAAGCGTGGCTTCGATTTCTACTTCATCACCCAGGAGCCGAACCTCGTGCACAGCACGCCTCGGGACCTCTGCGCTCATCACTGGTACGTGATCCGGGCGTGGGGCGCTCAGGCTGCTGTCGTGTATCGCTTTGAGCGGATGCAGCAGCACCCGGAAAAGGTGAAGTCGAAGGGCGAGAAATTCCCCTGGAAGTACAACACGGCGGCCTACGCTTGGTACAAGTCCGCCGACGTGCACAACATCAAGCGGCAGATTCCCAAAAAGGTCATCGCAATCCCGCTGTTCGCGCTGTTGGCGGTTGCGATGATTGCAGCGGCCGTGTTCGCATTCCAGTGGACGGTGAGCAAGGCCAAAGCTGGCAAGGACGCGCCAAAGCAGGAGGCCGCACAGCCCGTGGCACCTGGCGCAGCACCTGGTGGCGGTCGGCCTGGCCAGGCGGTCGCGGCGCTCACGCCCGCTGAGTACGTCAAGAGCTACCAACCGCGTGTGCCTGGCTTGGCTCACACGGCGCCCGCCTACGACGATTTGACCAGGCCGCGCCAGGTCCCTTTGCCGGCCGCGTGCATGGAGAGCAGATCCAACGGCTGCAAGTGCTTCACGCAGCAGGCCACCCCGTATCAGACCACCGACGAGATATGCCGCCAGGTCGTGCGACACGGGGTCTTCCTGGCGTTTCTGGAGCCTGTAAGGGCTGAGGGTGCGGCAGGGGCTGAAAAGCGCGCCAAGGTCGATCCAGCGCATCCAGCGGTGCCAGGTGAGCCCGTCGTCATTGCCGCCCCTGCTCCCTCGCAGGCGGTCGCATCGTCACAGCAGCCGGCCGCCCA